>NZ_DBFEGU010000471.1:0-18744 GCF_048329335.1 Eggerthella sp.
GAAACCGGCGCGGCGGTGCCCGTCGCGCCGAGCGCCGCCGCCGAAGGCGAGCGGGACGAGCGGGCGAGCCGTCGCAGCCCCGAGGCCGACGAGGCGCTGGCCTCGCGCGCCGAGACCGTGACGAGCGACCGTATCACGCGCGACGTGAAGCGTCGCGTCGACGAAAGCGCGCGGGCGCGATCCGCGCGCGACCGGGTCCGCGATGAGACGGAGCTGGGAGAGGAGGCTTTCTTGGATAACGACTACCTGCCGGGCGAGCTGGAGCAGCCCGATGAGCGCATCGCGCAGGTGCGCAGCCCTCGCGACGAAGCCGATCTCGATGCCGAGGCCGAGAGCGCTACGGCGCGGGAAGACCGTCGCGAGCTTCGCGAGGAGCGCCGCGAACGCCGCGAACGCCGCGAGGCGCGCGAGCGGGCCGACCGGACCGGCGGTCCCCAGACCGTGCAGCCCGACGACGTGCGCCTCGACGAGGAGGCGGATCGGGCGCTCGAGGACGCCGAGGAGGCCGCCGAGACCGACGAGCGTTCCATGGACGTCGAGCGCGCCGAGCTGGCCGAGGGCGAAGAGGCGGCCACGACCGACGACGGGCGGAAGGATCGCTGATGAGCGATATCGCCGCGCTGTTCACCTGGGTCAACATGCGCTTCCTGTTGCAGGGGCTCGGCATGACGCTGCTCATATCCGCTTTGGCCATCCTCTGCTCGGTGGTGCTGGGCACGGTCATCTCGGTCATGCGCACGTCGAACGCCCGCGTGCTGCGGGGCATAGCCACCGTGTACATCGAGATATTCAAGAACACGCCGCTGTTGCTGTGGATCATGTTCACGTTCTTCGTGGCGCAGTTGCCGCCCATCGGCGCGGCCGTGCTGGCGTTCACCCTGTTCACAAGCGCGAGCGTGGCGGAGATCGTGCGCGGCGGCCTGGCCAGCGTGCCGCACGGCCAGTACGAGGCGGCGCGTTCGCAGGGCTTCTCCACCGTGCAGACGTACGTGCTGATCATCCTGCCGCAAGCGCTGCGCAACATGGTGCCCGCGCTGCTGTCGCAGTTCGTGACCACCATCAAGGACACGAGCTACCTGTGGGGCGCCATGGCGTTGCAGGAGCTCATGGGCCGCGGCATGATCCTCATGAACAGCTACAACTCCACCGCGCAGATCTTCGCCATCTTCGGCATCATGGCGCTTATCTACTTCATCGTGTGCTTCACGCTGTCGCAGATCGTCCGCGCCTACCAGCGCAGGCTGAAGGAAGCCCGCGCCGTGTAGGGAGGGTTGCACGAGCGCGTTTCCCAGCCATCCCGAGCGCAGCGCGAAGTCGAAGGATCCCCCTGCGCGTCATCCGAACGGCGTTCCGCCGACCGGGGCCGCCGCATGCGACAACAGCGGCGGGCCTATGTGCGGCAAAATCGGGCTTTTGGCAGCACGGAAACGAGCTTCTCGCGGAGGCGGTCGGGCGATCAGGCGTTTTCCCGACAGCTTGGCGATCGGGCGTCTTCTTGCGGCGTTCGAAACGTGAAAACGCTGCCAAAAGTTCGATTTTGCTGCAGATCGATCCCTGGAAACGTGCGCGAGACGGAATTTGCGCCATGCGGCGAGCCGTTCTATCCCGCACCGCTTGCCTCGGCTGCCGACGCTACTGCACGTAGGCGAGGTAGGGGAGGTAAGCCTGCGCGCTTTCGGGGACGGCGAGCGTGACCGTCTGGCCGTAGACCTCGACGGAGACGTAGCCGGGATCGTCGTAGGTGGTGACGGTGCCGTTGATGCCGAGGGCGTTACCGTCGATGGTGCCGGTGGCCGTGGCGGTGGAGGGCAGCGAGGCGGCTTGCCATCCGTCGATGTCGAGCTGCTCGATGGCTTGATCGACCTGGCTTTCGCTGAGGCCGGTCGCCGCGGCGATGCTCGCTTTGCTGCCCTCGAGGGCGCTCTTGGCCTTGTCCTTGAGGCCGGTCGCGTCGATGGCCGCGTTCGCGGCGGCTGCCTTCGCGTCGTTCGCCAGGTCGCTGGCGGGGCCCGATCCGGTGCCCGAGAAGGCGAACACGCCCACGATGCCTACGATGATGAGGGCGATCAGCCCGAGGAACACGCCCAGGACTCGTTTCATGCGTAACCTCCCGTATCTCGACCCAGAGGGCCGTTGCGTTCGGCGGGACGCCGCCGCTGCTGCGTTCGTGGTGCGTGCGGAGCGGGGCGGTGGGTCGTTTCGGCGGCTCATCCCTTGCGATCAAGGGTACCCGAGAACGGGGCGCTTCACAAAACGACCCCAGCATCTTCAACCCGCGGTAACGAAATAACCACTCGATTTCCGGAAGTGCGCATGCGACGCGTGCGCGAGGAGTGCGCCGCCGCTCTGCCGGTACAAACGGGATTGGGAAGAGAGGCGGCCTTTATGACCACGCTCAGCGAATACCATGCGGAGCAGATGAAAGACCCGGAATACGCCGCTGAATACGAGCGTTTGCGGCCGGAGTACGACATCATCGATGCGATTATCGCGGCGCGTGCCGAAGAGAATCTCACTCAGCGCGAGCTCGCGCAGCGGTGCGGCATGAAGCAGAGCGCGTTCGCCCGGCTGGAGTCCGGCAACGCCAACCCCACGCTCGAAACGCTCAAGCGCGTGGCCGAGGGTCTCGGCAAGCAGCTGCGCATCAGTTTCGTCTAGCGCGTCCGTTTTCGCCAGCTTGGCAATTTCTCTCGCGCGGCGCGGAAAATCGTGTATGCTAACACCTGCTGTGCCCGAACGGCGCGGCGCATGCGCGCTTGACGGCGCGCCCATCCCCGCACACGTTAATAAATAGGTGGGGCAACCGTGTGAACGAAACAAGGCTGCGGGAGGCGGCCGGAAAGAACAGGAGGGAACCGCGTGAAGCTGGTGGTAACCGAGAAGAACGACGCGGCTCAGAAGATCGCCGACTTGCTCGGCGTCAAGAAACCCAAGGCGGACAAGGTGTACTCGACGCCGGTGTACCGCTTCGACGTGGACGGCGAGGAATGGGTGACCATCGGCCTGCGCGGCCACATCCTGGAGCCCGACTTCGCGCCGACGATGGTGTACAAGAAGCGCGGGGGATGGCAGGGCGTCACCGAGGAGGGCGAAACGCTTCCGGCGGAGCTGCCCGCGTCGCTGCCGAAGCCCCCGTTCAAAAAGAAGAAGCCCTTCACCGAGGACGGCGTGGAGCTGAAATCCTGGAAGATGGACGCGCTGCCGTACCTCGTGTACGCGCCCATCAACAAGCTGCCCAAGGAGAAGGAGATCATCCGCTCCCTGAAGAACCTCGCGAAGAAGGCCGACTCGGTCATCATCGCCACCGACTTCGACCGCGAGGGCGAGCTCATCGGAAGCGACGCGCTCAGCTGCATCCAGGAAGTGAACCCCACGGCGCCCGTGTCGCGCGCCCGCTACTCGGCGTTCACGAAAGAGGAGATCACGCACGCCTTCGACAACCTCGTCGAGCTCGACGTGAACCTCGCCTCCGCCGGCGCCTCGCGCCAGGACATCGACCTCATCTGGGGCGCGGTGCTCACGCGCTACCTGACGCTCGTGAAGTTCGCCGGCTACGGCAACGTGCGCTCGTCGGGTCGCGTGCAAACTCCCACGCTCGCCCTCGTCGTGGCGCGCGAGCGCGAGCGCCTCGCGTTCGTCCCCGAGGACTACTGGGTGATTCGCGGCGCGTTCGGTGCCGATCCCGACTCGTTCGAGGCCCCGCATGCCACCGCGCGCTTCAAGGCGGAGGCCGAGGCGCAGGCCGTCATGGCCCATGTGGAGGGCGCCACGCGCGCCACGGTGGCGTCCGTCGAGAAGAAGAAGCGCACCGTGCAGCCGCCCGCGCCGTTCAACACCACCTCGCTCATGGCGGCGGCGTCGGCCGAGGGCCTGAGCCCCGCGCGCACCATGCGCATAGCCGAGAGCCTGTACATGGACGGCTACATCTCGTACCCCCGCGTGGACAACACGGTGTACCCGAGCTCGCTCGACCTCGCCGACACGGTGAAGGCCATCTCCGGCAACCCGGCCTACGCGCCGTACTGCAAGGAGCTACTGGCGAAGGGCAAGCTCACGGCCACGCGCGGCAAGAAGGAGACGACGGACCACCCGCCCATCTACCCGACCGCCAAGGCCACGCCCGACGATCTGGCTCCCGCCGACTACAAGTTGTACAACCTCATCGCGCGGCGCTTTTTGGCGACGCTGTCCGAGGCGGCCGTCATCGAGGGCACGAAGGTCACCCTCGACGTGAACGCCGAGCCGTTCGTGGCGAAGGGCGACGTTCTGGTGAAGCCGGGCTACCGCGCTATCTACCCCTACGGCCTCAAGAAAGACGAGCAGCTGCCCGCGCTTTCCGAGGGCGAGACCGTCGCGTTCAACGGCGCCGTCTGCACGAAGAAGCAGACCGAGCCGCCCGCGCGCTACAGCCAGGGCAAGCTCATCCAGGAGATGGAGAAGCTGGGCCTGGGCACGAAGTCCACGCGCCATGCCATCATCGAGCGCCTCTATGCGGTGAAGTACTGCATGAACGACCCCATCGAGCCCAGCCAGCTGGGCATGGCCGTGTGCGATGCGCTGGACAAGTTCGCCCCGCACATCACGCACCCCGAGATGACGGCCGAGCTGGAAGAGGAGATGGACAACATCGCCGAGGGCCGCACGACGAAGGCCCAGGTGGTGGACACGAGCCGCAACCTTTTGTCCGAGCAGCTGGCCAGCCTGCTGCCGCACTCCGAGGAGGTGAAGGAGGCCCTGGCCGACGCCGTGGCCGCCGACGCCTACGTGGGCCCGTGCCCGAAATGCGGCAAGGACCTGCAGCTGCGCGCCTCGCAGAAGACCCGCAGCATGTTCATCGGCTGCGCCGGCTGGCCCGACTGCGACGTCACGTACCCGCTGCCGAAGGGCAAGGTGGAGGCCGTCCCCGAGCCGTGTCCCACGTGCGGCATGCCCCAGGTGAAGGTGACCGCGTTCCGCAGCAAACCGCGCACCATCTGCATCGACCCGCATTGCTCCACGAACCAGGAGCCCGACGTGGTGGTGGGCGAGTGCCCGGCCTGCAAGGAGAAGGGCATCCAGGCGAAGCTGATCGCGCAGAAGAACCCGCGCACCCTGAAGCGCTTCATCCGCTGCGAGAACTACGATGACTGCGGCACGGGCTATCCGCTGCCCCAGTACGGCGCGCTCACGGCCACCGAGGAGGTGTGCGAGCACTGCGGCGCCCCGATGGTGATCGTCACCACCGCGCGCGGCCCGTGGAAGCTGTGCCCCAACTTCGACTGCCCCGGCAAGGAGCAGAAGGAAGACGAGAAGGGTGCCAAGGGCGCCAAGGGGACGGCGGCCAAGAAGCCGGCGGCGAAGGCTCCCGCGAAGAAGCCCGCGGCGAAGAAAGCCCCGGCCAAACGCGCGCCCGCCGCGAAGAAGGACTAGGCGAAAGCGCGGAAGGCGTGAAGAAACCGTCCGCTTGGCCCGCCGAGAAAACACAGCGACGGGCCAAGCGGTACAATCATGCGAAGTACGATCAACGAGCGAGGAGAGCTATCACATGCCCAAGGTAACCATCGTCGGCGCCGGCAACGTCGGTGCCACCGCAGCCCACATCATCGCGTCCAAGAACCTGGCCGACGTCGTGCTCATCGACGTCGCCGAGGGCCTGCCGCAGGGCAAGGCGCTCGACATGATGCACATGCGCAGCGTCGAGCAGTTCACGGTCAAGGTGATCGGCACGAACGATTACGCCGACACGCGCGATTCCGACGTGGTGGTCATCACTGCCGGCATCGCCCGCAAGCCCGGCATGACGCGCGAGGACCTGCTCGGCGTGAACGCCGGCATCATGAAGTCGGTGATCGGCCAGGCCATGGAGGCGTCCCCGAACGCCGTGTTCATCTGCGTGACGAACCCGCTCGACGTGATGACGACGCTGGCGTTCCGGGAGTCCGGCCTGCCCGCGAACCGTCTCATGGGCATGGGCGGCGTGCTGGACTCCTCGCGTCTGGCGTTCGCGGTGTGCGAGCAGCTGGGCTGCGCGCCGGCCGACGTGACCGCCTGGGCCGTGGGCGCGCACGGCGAGGGCATGGTGTGCTGGCCGCGCTTCACCACGGTGGACGGCACCCCCATCACTGAACTCATGGACGAGGCGGCCGTGGCCAGCGTGGTGCAGCGCTGCGTGAAGGGCGGCGCCGAAGTGGTGGCCTTCCTCAAGACCGGCAGCGCCTACTACGCGCCCGGCGCGTCCATCGCGAAGATGGTGGAGGCCATCCTCACGGATTCGCACGAGGTGATGAGCGTGTGCGCGCACATCGACGGCCAGTACGGCATCGAGGATCTCTACATGAACGTTCCGGTGCGCCTCGGCAAGAACGGCGTCGAAGAGGTCGTGGAGTTCGACCTGAACGATGACGAGCTGGCCGCGCTGCGCGCCAGCGCCGACAGCGTGCGCGCGGGATTGGCGAACCTGCCGGAGTAGCCGATCTGCGAGACGGGGGAGGGAGCCGCGCAGAACTTCCCGCACGCGCAGCGATTGCTGCCGTACGGACTCCTCCTGTCCCTGCCGGTTGAGAGGGTCGGCGTAGGTTGCGATAGTGCGGATCGGGGGAGCGTCGCTTGGGCGGCGCTCCCCGTCGTTAAGGGAGGGGTTGCGCTCCCCCTGGGAAGGAAGGGCTCAGCATGCTGGTCGAGATCGACGAGAGGTACTGTATCGGGTGCGGGCGCTGCGTGGACGATTGCGTGGGCGCGAACCTTGAGGTAGAGGGCGTCACGGCGCGCGTGAAAGGGCTCTGCATCCTGTGCGGGCACTGCGTGGCCGTGTGCCCCACCGGGGCGGTGTCCATTCCAAGCTACGATATGGCTGACGTGGAAACATGCGTGCCCGCCGGCGCGGCTGTCGATCCTCGCACAATGCTTCGGGTCGTCAAGTCGCGTCGCAGCGTACGCGACTACCTCCCGAATACGATCGAGCAGGACACGCTGCGCCTCGTGCTAGAGGCGGGACGCTACACCGCCACGGCGAAGAACGCCCAAGGCTGCCGCTTCATCGTGGTGCAGGACGAGCTCGACGAGTTCAAGCGCCTCGTGTGGGACGGCATCGAGGGCATGCTGGCGCCCCCTGCCGCCGACAAGCCGCGCTGGGTCAAGCTCTACAAGCCCTTCCTGGTCGACGCGCGGGCGGGGCGGCAGGACTTCCTGTTCCGCAATGCGCCCGCCGTCGCGTTCGTGGCGGCCGAGCGCGCCGACGACGCGGGGCTGGCCGCGCAGAACATGGAGCTCGTGGCGGCATCGCTCGGCTTGGGCGCCCTGTTCAACGGCTACCTGTGCCGCGCGGCCGAGGAGCTTCCCGCCGTGAAGGCGTTCCTCGAAGCGGAGGACAAGCCGCTGCAGATATGCATGCTGCTGGGCCATCCCGCCGTCTCCTACCGGCGAACCGCGCCGCGCCGCGCCGGCGACTTCGTGATGAAGTAGCGCATGAAGGTTGTAAGCGTCGAGCAGGCGCGACGGCATCGTTTGCGCGCGCATCATCTCGATCGCGCATACGGCATCGAAGACGCGGCGGAGCTTGCGGGCGCGTGCGGAATGCAGAACACGCCGCCGGGCGCATGGGAGACGGCCTTGTTCAACCGCGCGCCGGCCTGTCGCAGGGAAGATGCCGAGCGCCTGCTGTACGGGGAGAAGACGCTCGTGCAGGCGTGGAGCCTGCGCGGCGCGCCCGTGGTGTTCCCCGCGGCCGAAAGCGCGGCGTTCCTGTCGGCGCTCGTTCCGGCGAAGGGCGAGCCGTGGGCGTACACGAAGGGCATCGGCCTTGCGCTCGATGCGCTGGGCATGGAGTTCGACCGGCTGCTCGAACTGCTCGTGCGGGCGATGCCGCGCCTCGACGACGAGGCGATCGCGAGCAAGGTGGCGCTCGATCAAACGTTGGCGGATTGGGTCGAGCCGCTGCTTCCTGCGAACAAGCGCGCGGCGTGGCGACAGCCGTCGATGTACGGCAGCCCCGACAAGCAGACGGTGGGAGGAGCCGCGGTGTCGTTCTTGCTGCGCCCGTGCTCGTTCATGGGCCTCGTCGTGTTCGGCGAGCGCGCCGGCGCAACGCCCACGTTCACCTCGTACCGAAGGTGGACGGGCGGCGCGCTGCAGCCGGACGCTGACGCCGCCGCGCGTCTGGTGCGGAAGTTCGTCCATTGCTACGGGCCGACGAGGCCCGATGCGCTCGCGGCCTGGACGGGGTGCTCGGGCGCGCAGGCGCGCCGCATGTGGAAGGGCATTGCGGACGAGCTGGAGCCGGTGGAGTTCGGTGGCAAGAAGGCATGGGCGCTGGCGGCCGACCTCGATGCGCTCGCATCGGCGGAGCCGCCGGAGCGCGAGGTGCTGCTGCTTGCCGGCCACGATCCCTATCTCGATCAACGCGACCGCGCCACCTTGCAGGTCGACGTTTCGTTGCAGCGGCGTATCTGGAAGACCGTTGCGAACCCCGGCGTCGTCGTGCGCAACGGGGAGGCCGTGGGCACGTGGACGGCCAAGAAGAAGGGTGCGGGCCTGTCCGTCTCGCTGGCTACGTGGGTTGCCTGCTCCGAACAGAAGCTGCGCGACCTCGCCGAGGCCTACGCCGCCTTTCGGGGTTTGAAGCTGTTGGGCGTGAGCTTCGAGTAGCATCTCGGCTCGTCCCGAGAAACATCGCGAATGCACGGTTTCCGGACTCCATGTGCGGCAAAATCGTCGTTTTGGCACGTCGAGCTCGTTCGGAAGCCGTGTTCCGGAACACCGTCGGAACGCGAGCTGGGGTTTCGCCTGGCCGATTCCCAGAAAAAGGCGTCGAAGCCCGTCGAGACTGCCAAAACGACGATTTTGCCGCACATCGCCTTAAGGAAAGGTGCGGCGGGACGCCGGATGCGGGCGAGCGTATGCGTTCATGGGAAGATTTGCCGAAGCGATCGACGGGGGCGGGGAAGGAGTAACGTGCTTGCGGTATAATCTCTCCTTATGGAAACCATCATCACGAAATCACAGGTCGCGGACGCAGTCTACGCGGCCATCCCGAAGCTGGCCTGCGTGCTGCCGGCCGATATCGAAGCGGGGCTCGCCGTGGCGCGGGAGCTCGAGGGCAATCCGCGCGGGCGCGCGGTTCTCGACCAGCTAATTGAGAACGCGGCGATCGCCGCCGAGGATCGCGTGCCTATCTGCCAGGACACCGGCACCGTGTGGGTCAGCCTCGAGATCGGGCCTGACGTAGCTGTACGCGGCGACGTGTTCGCCGACGTGGACGACGCCGTCGCCCGCGCCTACGACGAGGCGCGCCTGCGCAAGTCGGTGGTGCGCGATGCCGTCCTCGACCGCGCGAACACGGGCGACAACACGCCTGCGTTCTGCGACGTCCATCCCGTGGACGAGCCGGGCGCGGCGCGGCTGCACGTTATGCTGAAGGGCGGCGGCTCGGACAACGCGAGCCGCGTGGTCATGCTGGTTCCGGGTGCCGGCAAGCAGGGCATCGTCGACGAGCTCGTACGCTGCGTGCGCGAGAAGGGCGCCAACGCCTGCCCGCCGCTCGTGGTGGGCGTCGGCATCGGCTCCACGTTCGACAAGGTGGCCGGCTTGGCGAAGCGGGCGCTCATGCGGCCTGTGGACGAGCCCGCGGCCGACGACCGCCTGCGCGCGCTCGAAGAGGAGCTGCTCGCGGCCGTGAACGCCACGGGCATCGGACCCGGCGGCCTGGGCGGCCGCACGACGGCGCTGGCCGTGCGCGTGGCCACGGCGCCGTGCCACATCGCGGCGCTGCCCCTGGCCATCAACATGGGCTGCTCGGCCATGCGCAGGATCACGGTTCCGCTGGCTTGCCAGCCAGCGGAACGGCTCGACGCTGCGGCTTCCCGCCGTACCCGATCTTCGCGCGATGCCGCAGGCTTGCGTACCGAAGTACGCGGCGCCTGCGCCATCCCCCGAATCTCAGGCACTGCGGAAACCCTCGCTGACTTCGCTGAACCTGCGTCTGATCGTTCGCGCTGTGCGCGAAGCGCCGCGGATGCGGGCGAGGAGGTGCGCCATGGCTAGCGCTGATCGCATCCGCCTCGCGTTGCCGTTCGACCGCGCCGCGCTGGCCCGGTTGGAGGCGGGCGACTCCTGTCTGCTCACCGGCCCTTTGTACACGCTGCGCGACGCGGGACACGTGCGCCTCTTGGCCGAGCTGGAAGCCGCCGGCGGCGCGCTGCCCTACGGTCTGGACGGTCAGGCCATCTTCTATGCGGGTCCCACGCCCGAAGCGGCCGGGCGCCCCTTCGGCGCGGTCGGGCCCACCACGGCCAGCCGCATGGATTTCGCCGCCCCCGCGCTGCACCGCGCAGGCGTCGCGGCGACGGTGGGCAAGGGCCGCCGCTCGTCCGAGGTGCGCGATGCCTGCCGCGCGACGGGTTCCGTTTATTTCGTGGCATGCGGCGGGGCCGCGGCCTATCTGGCGAAGTGCGTGGCATCATCGGAGACGGTGGCGTACGACGATCTGGGAACCGAGGCCCTGCGCCGCATCGACGTGGTCGATTTCCCCGTCTTCGTCGGCGTCGACGTACGGGGCCGCGACGTGTACGACCTCGTCTAGCCAGGGCACGCTTTCAAAGGGAGAGGGAACGACCATACCCGTGATACACGAATCCGCACAAGCAACCGATGCCCTGCGCGGCATCTTCATCACGTTCGAGGGCGGCGAGGGCGCCGGCAAGACGACGCATATCCGCTTTTTGTCCGAGACGCTGCGAGCGCACGGCCGCGAGGTGCTGTGCCTGCGCGAGCCCGGCGGCACCGAGGTGGGCGAGCAATTGCGCGCCGTGGTGTTGGACCCGGCGAACGGCGGCATGTCCGACGAGGCCGAGCTGCTCATCTACGAGGCCGCCCGCGCGCAGCTGATGGCGCAGGTCATCGCGCCCGCGCTGGCGCGAGGGGCCGTGGTGCTGTGCGACCGTTTCACCGATTCGACGGTGGCCTACCAGGCCTACGGGAGGGGCTTGCCGCGCATGTTCGTCGACCGCGTGAACGAGTTCGCCTGCCAGGGCGTGCATCCCGACCGCACCATCCTCATGGCCACGGGCGGCGAGGCGAACGTGGGCCTCGTGCGCGCGACGCATCGGGGGGCGGCCGACCGCCTCGAGCAGGCGGGCGAGGAGTTCCATGCCCGCGTGAACGAGGCGTTTCTGGAAATCGCCCGGCGCGACCCCGAGCGCGTGCGCGTGGTGGTCTCCGACGGCAACAAGTCGCAGACGGCTGCTGCGGTGTTCGCCGAGCTGGCCGACCTGTTCCCCTGGATGGCGCAGGTCGTCGACGACGACCCTGCCTTTTTCGACCGCCTCGACGTGAAGCGTTCGAAAGTGGAGGCGTAAAGCCGTGGCCGACGCGTTCGAGAACATCCTCGGCCAGCCGCAGGTGCGCGAATTCTTGCGCGCCACGGTGGCGCAGGGCAAGGTGAGCCACGCCTACCTGTTCACGGGCCCGGCCGGGTCGAACAAAACGATGGCCGCCTACGCGTTCGCGCAGGCCGTGCTGTGCCCGAAGGGGGCCTCCGGCCCGCGCGGAGGCAACTGCGGCGCATGCGACGCCTGCCGGCGCATCATGCGCAAGAAGCATCCCGACGTGCGCTACTTCGCGCCCGAAGGCGCGGGCGGCTATCTGGTCGAGCAGATCCGCGACATCGTGGCCGATACGTCGATGGCGCCCATCCAGGCGCACAAGAAGGTCTACATCCTCGATCGCGTCGACCTGCTGGGCGTGCAGGCCGCCAACGCGTTCCTCAAGACGCTGGAGGAACCGCCGTCGGACGTGGTGCTGATCCTGCTCGCGCGTACGCGCGAGAGCGTGCTGCCCACCATTCTGTCGCGTTGCCAGGTGGTGCCGTTCCGCACCATCCCGGCAAGCGAGGCGGCCGGCATCATCGTGCAGAACACGGGCGCGTCGCGCGAGCAGGCGCGCATGGCCGTCGAGGCCTGCGACGGCTCCATTACGCGTGCCGTGGAGTTCTTGAAGTCCAACGAGCGCCTGGCGTTCCGCACCCGCGTGCTGGAGGTGCTGGGCTGTCTGCGCAAGGCAGACGACTGGGACGCCGTCGGGTTCGCGAGCGAGCTCGTGGTGCTGGTGAAGGCGCCGCTGGACGTGGCGCGCGCCGAGCAGGAGCAGGAGCTCGCCGAGAATGCGGACTTCCTGGCGAAGTCGGCCATCCGCCAGATCGAGGCGCGCAACAAGCGCCAGCTGACGGCCAAGACCTTCGAATCGCTGCGCCAGCTGACGGCCATCGTGCGCTCGTGGCTGCGCGACGTGATGGCCGTGTGCGCCGAGACGCCCGAGCTCGTCATCAACGTGGATGCCCGCGCCTCCGTCATGGAGGCGGCCGAGGCCACCGATGAGGCGCGCGCCGCCGCCGCGCTAGCGGCCGTGCGCCGCTGCGACGAGGCGATCTCGTATAATGTATCACCGGAAACGTGCATCGACGCGATGCTGTTCGAGATAAGAGAGGTGCTCTATGGTTCGCATAGCGCCGATTAACCTGTATTACAACCCCAAGACGCTGTGGTTCGACGCCGGCGACCTGGACGTGCGCGCCGGGGACGGCGTGATCGTGTCCACGGCCCGCGGCACCGAGTTCGGCCGCGCGGCCCACGACGTGTTCGAGGCCGACGAGGCGCAGATCAAGAAGCTGAAAAGCCCGCTCAAGCCTGTCAAACGCATCGCGACGGACGAGGACGAGGCGCGCGCGGCCGAGCTGGAGGCGAAGAGCCGCGAGGCGCTGCCCGTGTTCAAGGAGATGGCTGCCGAGGGCAACGGCGACATGCACCCCGTGTCGGTGGAGTACCTGTTCGAGGGCGACAAGGCCATCTTCTACTTCGAGGCGGAGGAGCGCGTGGACTTCCGCGAGCTCGTGCGCAAGCTGGCCGCGCACTTCCGCGTGCGCATCGACATGCGACAGATCGGCGTGCGCGATGAGGCCCGCATGGTGGGCGGCCTGGGGCATTGCGGCCAGGAGCTGTGCTGCAAGCGCCTGGGCGGCGAGTTCTGCCCCGTGTCCATCCGCATGGCGAAGGAGCAGGACCTCTCGCTGAACCCGCAGAAGATATCGGGCGTGTGCGGACGGCTCATGTGCTGTCTGCGCTACGAGTTCGACGCGTACAAGGACTTCAAGAGCCGCGCCCCGAAACAGAACGCCACGGTGGAGACGCCCGACGGGCCGGCGAAGGTGGTGGATCTCGACGTGCCGCGCGAGATCGTGTCGCTGAAGATCATGGGCGAGAAGCCCGTGAAGGTGCCGCTGGCCGACTTCGACCCGCCCGAGGAAGGCTCGAACCGCCCGAACCGCGTAGGCGAGGAGGCGTGGCAGGACGCGACGACGGCCGACCCTATCGGATTTGCGGGCGAGTCGGCGCTGTTCGGCACCACGACGCAGCTGACCGGGCAGGACAAGCTGGCCGATCCGGGTTCCGTGCGCCGCACGGGCCGCGGCGGTCAGAAGCCGTCGAAGGGCGGCGGCTCGAACGGCGGCCGCGCGGGCGGCGGCCAGAAGGGCGGCGGCAACGGCGGCCAGAAGGGCGGCAAACAGGCCGACGCGCAGGCGCAGAGCGCGCGCAAGCCGCGCAGGAGGCGCTCGACGAAGGTCGGCGGCGAGGGCGCTGCCGCCCCCGAGGCGGCCGAGACGCAGAAGCGCAAGCAGAAGCAGCAAGGCGGCGGCTCGCCGAAGGGCGGGCAGGGCGGCCAGCAGCAGAAGCGCCGGTCGGGTCAGGGCGGTCAGAGCGGCAACGGCGGCTCCAAGAAGCAGCAGGGCCAGCGCCAGGGAGGCGAGGGCGCGAAGAAGCAGGGGCCGAAGGGCATGCAGCCCTCGAAGCCTCGTCCCGGCCAGAAGTCCTCAGGCCTGCGCCAGGGCCAGAAGCCGCAGCAGCCGCGCCAGGACAAGGCGCCCCGCCCCGAGCGCTCGGGGGCTCCGAGCGGCGAGGGCGGCCGCCCGACGGGAGACGGCGGGCATCGCCGCGCCCGTCGCCGCAGCCACAAGGCGGGCGGCTCGGACGGCGCGGGCGCGCCCGGAGCGGGCGGCGCGGCGCCGAGCGGCGAATAGCGGACGTACGGAGGAGGCTCATCGGGAATGAAGATCGACTACGCGCTGTTGACTGACCTGTACCAGCTCACCATGGCGCAGGGCTATTGGGAGACCGGCCAGGGCGACACGCAGGCCTGCTTCCACATGTACTTTCGCGACTACCCGTTCAAGGGCGGCTACGCCATCGCGTGCGGCATGGCGCAGCTGGCCGACCTCGTGGACGAGTTCTCGTTCTCGGACGAGGACGTGGCCTACCTGGGCTCGCTCGACGCGCCCGGCGGCGGCAAGCTGTTCAAGCCGGAGTTCCTCGACTACCTGCGTACCTTCGAGCTGCGTGTGGACATCGACGCGGTGCTCGAGGGCACCGTCGTGTTCCCGCACGAGCCGCTGGTGCGCGTGACCGGCCCCATCATGGATTGCCAGCTCATCGAGACGGCGCTTCTGAACTGCGTGAACTTCGAGACGTTGATCGCCACGAAGGCGGCGCGCGTGTGCCTGGCGGCGCAGGCTCCCGTGGCGGAGTTCGGCCTGCGGCGCGCGCAGGGCGCGGGCGGCGGCTTGTGGGCCAGCCGTGCGGCCGTCGTGGGCGGGTGCGCCTCCACGTCGAACGTGCTGGCGGGCAAGCTGTTCGACATCCCCGTGTCGGGCACGCACGCGCACTCGTGGGTCATGTCGTTTCCCGACGAGCTCACGGCGTTCCGCGCGTACGCCGAGGCGTTCCCGAAGAACTGCGTGCTGCTTGTGGACACCTACGACGTGGAGCAGGGCATCAAGAACGCCATCACGGTGGGACTGGAGATGCGCGAGCGCGGCGAGCGCCTGAGCGGCATCCGCATCGACTCGGGCGACTTGTCGTGGCTCGCGCGCATGGCGCGCGCCATGCTGGACGAGGCGGGCCTGACCGACTGCGGCATCGTGCTGTCGAACGATCTGGACGAGTTCACCATCCAGTCCATCCGCGACGAGGGGGCCCAGGTGACCTCGTGGGGCGTGGGCACGAAGCTGGCCTGCGCCTACGACCAGCCCACGCTGGGAGGCGTGTACAAGCTGTCGGCCACGCGCGCCTCGGGGGAGAGCGAGTGGACCGACCGCCTGAAGATCTCCGAGTCGGCCGCCAAGCTGACCACGCCCGGCGTGCTGGACGTGCGCCGCTACTTCTACTGCGGCAGCGGGCGCTTGGCCGGCGATATGGTGTTCGACGTGAACGCGCCCGGCGACAAGCTGCGCGAGGTCATCGTCGACCCGTCCGACGACCTGCGGCAGAAGAACCTCTCGGGGCTGTGCTCCGAGACGCTGCTCAAGCCGCTCGCGCGCGACGGCCGCACGGTGCTCGACGCGTCCGAACGCGACGCATGGGCGGCTCGCGAGCGTGCCCAGGCGGGCCTCGCCACGCTCGACGAGAGCCAGAAGCGCATGCTGAACGCCCACACCTATCCGGTAGGCCTCGAATATGGTCTTTTTGAGCGCCGTCGCGATCTGGTTGTGAAGCTGCGGGGCATCGCGTAGTGTACGAGGGTACGTCATCGACTGGTTCGGGCGCCTGTGCCCCATGTCAAGGAAGGATGTCATGATCAAGATACTCACCGATTCGGTCGCCTCCATTCCCGCCGACGTGGCGCGCGAAGCCGGCATCGACGTGGTCACCCTGTTCGTGAACCGCGAGGGATGCGAATACGCGGACTCTGAGATGGATTTGGACGCGTTCTACGCCGACATCTATGACATGGTAGACAACATCCCCACGTCCAGCCAGCCGTCCCAGCACACGCTGGAAGCCGTGTTCGAGGAGGCGGCGCGCGCGGGCGACGAGGTGCTGGGCATCTTCATCTCGTCGGAGCTGTCGGGGACCTACGAGGGCGCCGTGCGCGCAGCGCGCGCCGTGAAGGCGCGCAACATCGACTTCACCTACGTCATCGTGGACTCCACGTCGTGCGGCTACGACGAAGCGTGGCCGGTGTTCGACGCGGTGGCCGCGCGCGACGCGGGCGAGGACCTGGCGGGATGCGCAGCGGCGGCGCTGCGCGGCATCGAGTCCACCCGCTTCCTGTTCACGCCCGAAACGCTCACGTTCCTGCAACGGGGCGGGCGCATCGGCAACGCGGCGGCGCTGCTGGGCAACCTCATCCAGCTTTCGCCCGTGCTCACGGTGAGCGACGGCAAGGCCGACACGTTCGCGAAGGTGCGCACGCGCAAGAAGGCGCTCGACCGGATCGTGACCGAGTTCAAGAAGGATGTCGAGCAGCACGGCCTGAAGCACGTCGTGGTGCACTACATCGGCGACAAGGCGCCGGCCGTCGCATGGGCGCGCGAGGTCGTCGAGCCGCTCATCGGGCGCACGGTGAGCGTGTTGCCGGTGAGCCCCGTCATCGGCCTGCACGTGGGACCGGCCGTGGGGCTTGCCTATGAGTGCGCAAGCGCCCTGGCCGGCAAGATCAGCGGCCCGGTGCAGGCGCGCGCCTGCGCTTCGTAGAGTCGCGCGATCGTCCGATACCGTATGCAAACCGCTCAGAAAGCGAGAAACGCTCATGCAGCATAAGTGCAACCTCATCATCGATTCGTGCTGCGACCTGCCGTTCGAGGTCGTCGACCGGGAAGGCGTCGAGCTTATCAGGTTCCCCTACATCATGAGCGACGGCGAGCATGCCGACGATCTGTACCAGACCTCGTCGGCGCACGATTTCTACCAGGCGATGCGCAACGGCGAGGAGCCTACCACCGCGCAGGTGCCCGTGCCCGTGTTCCGCGACGCGTTCGAGCGCGCCATCGCAAGCGGGGTGCCCACCGTGTACTTGAGCTTCTCCAGCGGGCTGTCCGGCAGCTTCGATGCAGCGGCGCTCGTGCACGACCAGCTGATGGCCGAGCATCCGGACGCCGAGCTGTACATCGTGGACACGTGCTTGGCCTCGGTGGCCGAGGCGCTGCTGGTGTACGAGGCGCTGCGTCAGCGCGACAACGGCATGACGGCGCAGGAGCTTGCGCGCTGGGCCGAGGAGGCGCGCTACTTCGTGGACGCCGAGTTCATGGTGGACGACCTGGAGGCCCTGCGCCGCGGCGGCCGCATCCCCAGCTCGGTGGCGTACGCGGGCTCGAAGCTGGACGTGAAGCCGCTGCTCACCATCACCGTCGACGGCAAGCTGTCGCTGGCGGGCGTGGCGCGCGGGCGCAAGAAGGGCATCAAGCAGCTGGCCGAGTACTACAACAAGCGCAAGGCCGACTCGCGGCCGGGTCGCTGCGTGGTCATCGGCAACGCCGACTGCCCGAAGGACGCCGCTCGCCTGCAGGAGGCGCTGGGCAAGGGCGACGACAGCATCCTGTTTCTGGAGAGCAGCATCGGGCCGGTCATCGGCAGTCACGTGGGGCCGGACATGATCGCGGTGGTGTTCTGGGGCAACGACAAGCGCGAGGAGCTGTCGGTGGCCGACCGCATCGCGAAGAAGGTCAAGGGCGGCGAGTAGCCCGCGCGCGAGCGGCTCGCGACACATGGAATTCGAACGCATCGGGAAAGGTGCTTAGATGGAACTTTCGTTCGTATACTCCGGCAACGAGACGGTGGGCGCTATGGTGGTGTCCCGCCTGGAGGCGGCCGGCTGCACGCGCACCGACGACGTCGCGCATGCCGAGGCCATCATCACGTACTGCACGTCGCAGACGGCGCTGGAAGACGCGTACTTCGACGAGCAGGGGCTCGTGCAGGCGGCGGGGAAGGGCGCGCTGCTCATCGACCTGTCGGCGTCGACTCCCAGCTTCGCGCGCGAGCTGAACGCCGTGGCCGTGGTGAGCGACCTCATGTCGGTGGAGGCGCCGCTCGTGGTGGTGGACGTGGCCCGCGCCGACGCGTTCGGCGACCGCGACAACCTGGTGTGCTTCGTCGGGGGCGACGAGGAGGCCGTGGCGGAGGCGCGTCCCGTGCTGGAAGCGATCGCCGGCACGGTGCAGGAAACGGGCGGGGCGGGCTCTGCGCAGCTCGCGCGCGCCGCGTACACGCTGCAGACGACGGCGCAGGTGATCTCGGCCGTGGAGGCCGACGCGCTGTACCGCGCCGTGCGTCGCTCGTCGGCCTCGCTCGACCAGGCGACGGAGCGCGTGGGTGCGGCGACGCCCGTGGCCGAGCAGGTGCTGGCCGCGGTGAACACGGGGCGTTTCGACGGCATGTACACGGTTGAGATGTTCATGGCCGAGCTGTCCGCCGCGCTGACGGCGGCCGACGACGTGGACCTCATCCTACCGCAGGCCGAGGCGTGCCTGCACCTGCTGGAGCTGCTCGCCGTCATCGGCGGCTCCGACAAGGCGCCTGCAGCGCTGGCGCTGGTGTACGGCGAGGAGAAGACGTGCGCCGAGCAGGGCCTCGACTGGACGCGCGCTGAGCAGGCCTACGGCGACGTCGCCGAGGGCTTCGACGATCTGGACGACGACGGCCACGACCACGGGCACGACCACGGTTCCTTCGGCGATTATCCCGGCTACGGCGCGTATTCGGCCAATTAGGGTTCCGTCGGCCTACGGCCGACGGACCTTGCCGACGCTGCGGGCGGCTGTGGCACCCGATCTCGCCGCGAAGCCGAGGACTCGCGTACCGAAGTATCCCCTGCGGGGACTTCTTGCAGGATGCGCTTCGTCCTCGCCTTCCTCACGATCTCGGACACCACAGCCGCCCTCTCTGACATTATTGGACCGGTGAGTCTATGAATCTGGCATTATCAACATGCGACCTCTGCCCC
>NZ_DBFEGU010000472.1:0-1214 GCF_048329335.1 Eggerthella sp.
TGCAACCGACGAGATAGCGCAGATCACCGGCGAGCGCTCAGGCACCGTCCGATCCCACCTCCACCGCGCGCGCAAGGCCCTCAAGATCAATCTAGGAGCGCACTCATGAACGAAAACGATTTCCGCAAGGAGTACGAGCGCATGCAGCACCAGGTGCGCGCGTCGTCCGATCTCAAAGAACGCACGCTAGCCGCCGCCGAGCGGGCAGCCGACCGCTTCGCCTCCTCCGCTCAGCCGGTCGCGACCGCGTCAGCCAAGCGCCCACATCGGCGCGCCGGATCGCGCAGCGGCGGCGTCGCAGTTGCGCGTCGCTGGGGTCTGCCCGCCGCAGCCTGCCTCGTCGCCGCGGCCATCGTCGCCGGCGGCGTGCCCATGGTCATGGGCGCGATGGACGCGGACGGCCATACGGCCATCTCCCTGAGCGACGCCCAACAGGCAAGCGGCTTCGCCGTGCGCGCCTACGCCTCCGACGGCAGCGCGCCGCTCGCGCCCGGCGAGGGGGGCACCGTTGCGTTCGACCGCGACTTGGGCTACCGCTTCTCAGGAGGCGACGACTACAAAGTGAGCGGCTTCTTCACCGGCTGCCTCTTCCACGTTGAGGGCGAGGGCATCTCCCGCGTGCAGGCGAACCTGACGGGCGGAGCCCTGTACCGCGTGACGTTCGAAGACGGACCGACCGACCCCGACGACCCGCGCATGGGCGAGCTGGCAAGCTGGAAGCCCACGGCGCGCGGTACCGGCGAGTACTACGGCGGCTACGATTTCGTCGGAAGCTCCATGCGGAACGGAGAGAGTAAGCTGAGCCTCGCGAAGCTCATGGGTTCCACCATCGACGTCTCCGCAAGCGACGACCCCGGCATCGCGGACGGCACGACGAGTTTCGGCCTCTGGACGAACGAGGGCGAGCCTCCTGAAAACATCATGGGCGACCTGCAATCCCCCGTCATCGACCTGTTCGAAGGACAGACGCTCACCGTCACCGTGACGTTCGAGGACGGGCGCACGTCCACCCAGGCCATCGAGCTGCACGCGGCCAACTTCGAGACCGAAATGGTCGACGGCACCCCCCGCCTGACCACCCGTCTCGCCGCAGACGACGCCGAAGCCCCCTCGGCAGCGAAATCGCTCTACGGCATCGTGGTGAAAGCGGGAAGCGGCCCGTTCCCCTTCCCGCTCGACGACGCGAACGACCGCGCCGACGAAGTGCTGCCCGC
>NZ_DBFEGU010000473.1:0-7252 GCF_048329335.1 Eggerthella sp.
AGCGTTGGCGGAGTCGAACGACGCGCTGGACGCATCGAAGGCGAGGGCGGCGGTCAAAGTGGCGGGCGCGGTGCAGGCGATATCCGAGGCGCGCGCCACGCTTGACGGGATCGTCGCGGCCACCGACGAAGCTCAGGCCAAGGCTGACGGCTCCAAAGACGCGCTCGGACGGGCGCGCGAGGACATCGCCGCGGCGGGCGACGCCCTCGCGGCCATCGCGAACCTGACCTCCCAGCTGCAGGGCGAGGCCGCGGAGCTTTCCTCGGCGGCGATGCCCGCCGTGAACAAGACGATCCGCACGGTGTCGGAAGCGTCCTCGAAAGCGAACGGCGCCGTCGGCAGCATGACCGCGGCGGCGGGCGAGGCGCAGGCGGGCATCGGCGCGACCATCGCGCAGGGCCGCGCCGCCGCCGAGGAGAGCAAGGCGCTGGCCGCCCAGGTGCGCCAGGCGGCTCAGGCGCTGCCCGAAGGCGATGCGGCCAAAGAGCCGCTCGTCGCGGTCGCCGATGCGCTCGACCAGCGTGCGGCCGACGCGCAGGCGACGCTCGACGCTCTCGACGCGGCGAACAGGCAAGCGGGCGATCTCGCGCGCGCGGTGTCCCAAGCGGGAACGTCCTTCGACGGATCGGTGCAGGGCGCGGCCGATGCAGCGGGGGCGTACGCGGACGGCCTGTTCGGCGATACGGTTCCCACCGTCAACCGAAGCCTCGCGCAGCTGAGCGCGGTTTCGTCTTCGCTCGCGGCCGCCGTGTCGAACCAACGTCTGCTGATCGACCAGACCGAGTTGGCGATCGGCCAGTTGACCTCCACGCTCGTCGCCGCGCGTGAGGCGCTCGGCCAGACCGACGGCATCCTTGCCGATTTGGAGGAAAGCCTGTCCACCGTGCAGACCGACGTGCTGTCGCTCGGCGAATCGGGAGCGCTCGCGAAGGCGTTCGGCGAGGACGGCCTCGACGCGGCCAAAATCGCCGACTTCATGGGCTCGCCCACCGAACTGGTCACCGAGCAGCTGTACGAGCTGAACGCGTACGGTTCGGCCATGGCTCCGCTGTTCATGAACCTCACGTTCTGGATCGGCGCGTTCATGCTGCTGGTCATCATGAAGCAGGAAGTGGACGGTGAAGGCGTGCGCAAGCTCACCGTCACGCAGCGCTACCTGGGGCGCTTCCTGCTGCTGGCCGCGATGGCGGTGCTGCAGGCGGCGATCTGCTGCGCCGGCGTGCTGGCCATCGGGGTGCAGGCGGCGAACGCTCCCGCGCTCTTCTTCGCTGCCATCGTGGCCTCCCTTTCCTATCTCAGCATCATCTACGCGCTGTCGGTTACCCTGCAGCATATCGGCAAGGGTATCTGCATCGTGCTGGTGTTCGCGCAGATCCCCGGCGCGACGGGGCTGTATCCCATCGAGATGACCTCGAGCTTCTTCCAGGCCGTCTACCCGTTCTTCCCCTTCACTTACGGCATCTCCGCCATGCGCGAGGCTATCTTCGGCTTCTACGGATCGCAGTACGTCGACGCCCTGGGGATGCTCGCGCTATTCTTCGCGCTGTTCATGGCGTTCGGCATCCTCGTGCGGCCGCTCATGGCGAACGTCAACCGCATGGTGGCCTGCCAGGTGCGCGAGAGCGGCATCTTCAACGGGGAGGACGTGGAGATCCCCGCGCGCCCCTATCGCGTGTCGCAGCTGTTCAGAGCGTTGTCTGACAAAGAGGAGTATCGTGAGGAGCTGCGGGCGCGCATGGAGCGCTTCGAGCGATGGTACCCGCGTCTCATCCGCGGTGCGCTGGCCTTGGGGCTTTCGGTGCCCGTGGCGCTTGCGGTGGTGTTCTCGCTCACGCCGGCCGAGAAGGTGCAGCTGCTCACGGCGTGGCTGGTTTGGCTCGTCGTGGTGTTCGTGTTCCTCGTGGTGGTGGAGAGCCTGCGCGCGGGGCTCGAACGCCAGATGAGGCTCGAAGGTATGAGCGACGAGGGGCTGTTGGAGCTGGGCGGCGCGCGCGACCGCATGGTGCGCTCGTCCGACGACGAGGCGTCCGGTGATCCGGCGCCCGCCGCGGCCTGCGCCTCCGACGCGCATGAAGCGCAGGATGCGGAAGGGGGCGTCGTCCGTGGGTAACGTGATCCGCATCGTGCGCAGCGACTTCAAGCGGCTGTTCGCGAACGCGATGAGCGTGATCATCGTGATCGGGCTCGTGGTGATGCCGTCGATCTTCGCGTGGTACAACGTCATCGCGTGTTGGAACGTGTTCGACAACACGGGCAACCTGACGGTGGCGGTAGCGAACGTCGACGACGGCTACGAGAGCGATCTCGTGCCTTTGCGCGTGAACATCGGCGAGCGGGTGGTGTCGGCTCTGCGAGCAAATGACCAGATCGACTGGACGTTCACCACCGAGGAGGACGCGGTGGACGGCGCGCGGTCGGGACGCTACTACGCGGCCGTGGTCATCCCCGCGGGGTTCAGCAAGGATATGCTGACGTTCTACTCCGAGGACGTGCAGCACGCCCGTATCGTCTACTACGCCAACGAGAAGAAGAGCGCTATTGCGCCGAAGATCACCGATCAAGGTGCCGATTCGGTATCGTACCAGGTGAACGAGGTGTTCGCCCAGACGTTGTCAGAAGTGGCGCTGGGCATCGCCGAGTCGATGTCCGCCTACGCCGACGAGGCAGACGTGGGCGGGCGCATTGCGGGTGTGTCGGGGAAAGTGCGCGACATGGGAGCGCAAGCCGAACGGATGGCGTCGGTGCTGGAACTGTATTCGTCGCTGGCCGGCGCTGCGCAGACGCTCGCGAGCGACTCGGGCAAGCTGGTAGTCGCAGCGCAAAACGGGGTCGATGGCCTCGACGCCGCATCGTCTCAGGGCTCTACGTCGGCCTCCGACCTGGTGACGGCCGTGAAAGGGTCGGTCGACGACCTTGCGGGCGCACTCGACGGTGCTGCCGCGCGCTTCGACGAGGTGTCTGCCTCCGCAGGGGCGCTGTTCGACGCCGCCTCGACCGGTGCCGCGCAGGGCGCGGCAGGGCTGCGGGGCCAGGCCGAAGCTGTGGACGCGCAGATCGCGCGGTACCGTAGCGCCATAGAGCAGCTCGAGGAGCTGCGAGGCTCGTTGCCTTCCGATGCCCAGCAGGCGCTCGACGCCGTCATCGCGCGCATGAGCGCCGTCGTCTCGCTTATGGAGGGCATGCGCGACAACCTGGGCGCCGCAGCCGAGAGGCTGGAGGCTGGAAACGCCGACGTGGAGGCTCAGCGCGCGGAGGTCGAACGGCTTGCGGCTGAGGCGCGGCAGGCCTCCGACGACCTCGCAGCCTCGTTCGACAGCGGGCTCAAGCCGGGCTTGCAGCAGCTCGCGGACAGCGCGGGCGTGCTTGCGGCTAACATGGGAGACGGCCTGGACGGTCTGCGCTCGTCGGGCGCCGATCTGTCCGCGTCCGCAGGGTCGGCCGCCGACGTGCTGGGCGATGCGCGCGCGAAGGTGGACGAGGCGGCGCAGAAGTTGCGCGAAACGGCGCGCGAGCTGGATACGCTCGCCGACGGCGTGGACGAGGCGCTGGTCGCGGGCGACGCGGACGCGCTGCGCGCGGTGCTGGGCGCCGACGCGCAGCTCTTGTCGAAGGCGCTCGCAGCGCCGGTGGGCATCGAGCGCGAGGCCGTGTTCCCGGCTGAGAACTTCGGTTCGGCCATGGCCCCGCTGTACACGACGCTCGCCCTGTTCATCGGGTCGCTTTTGATCCTCGTGGTGGTGAAGCCGACGGTTTCCGACCGCACCCGCGAGCAGCTGTCCGACCCGCAGCCGCGCCAGCTGTTCATGGGGCGCTTCGGCGTGCTGGCGTTCTTGTCGCTCGCGCAGACCACGGTGATGGGCTTGGGGAACCTGCTGTTCTTGCAGGTGCAGGTTGCCGAGCCCGCGCTGTTCATGCTGTGCTTCTGGATAGCCGGCCTCGTGTTCACGTTCCTGATATACGCGCTGGTGGCGGCGTTCGCGAACCTCGGCAAGGCCGTGGCGGTGCTGCTGTTGATCATCCAGGTGACGGGGTGCGGCGGGTCGTTCCCGCTGCAGCTACTGCCGCCGTTCGTGCAGGCCCTGAGCCCCTGGCTTCCCGCCACGCACGTGGTGAACGCCATGCGGGCGGCCATGTTCGGCACCTACGGCGCCGACTTCTGGACGGAGATCGGGCTGCTCCTGCTGTTCCTGATCCCCGCGGCGCTCATCGGCCTCGTGCTGCGCAAACCCCTCGCCAAGTTCATGACCTGGTACGTCGAGCAGGTAGAGTCGTCCAAGCTCGTAGGGTAGGGCCTGCGGCTTCCTTGTCAAGGCCCGCGGCACGCCCCCCGGCCTTGCCTTCTTGTGGCATAATCGTGCTGAGAAAAGAGAAAGGAATCCCGCATGGCACGAACCGGTGCTCCGTCGACGACGCGTCGCACGCTCTACTACTTCTGGCTGGTCACCCGTAAGCACATCGGGCTGTTCGCCGCGCTCATGACCGCGACGTTTCTGTTCGTGGCGCTGCTTTCGTACGGCAACCCCTACGTCATGAGCCTCGTGGTGGATCGCGTGAGCGCGGGCTCGGTGGCGCCCGACGAGGTGTTCTCGGTGTTCGGCCCCTACATCGCCGCGCTCATCCTCATCAACGTGGCCGGCCAGGCGGCCAGCAAGGTGCAGGACTACACGATGTACCGGCTGGAGATCGCCGCGTCCTACGACTTGGCCACCATGTCGTTCGACGCGCTGTCGAACCAGTCGATGTCGTTCCACTCAAACCGCTTCGGCGGCACGCTGGTCAGCCAGACGACGAAGTTCATGAGCGCCTACCAGCTGCTGCTGGAAACCATCACGTTCCCGTTTCTGCCGGTCATCTGCTCGGTGGTGTTCACCTGTGCCATCCTCGCGCCGCGCGTGCCGGTGTACGTGGCCATCCTCATGGTGCTGCTGGCGGTGTACGCGGGCGTGTCGTACTACATGTACAAGCGCATCCTGCACCTCAACGAGCAGGCGGCCAGCGCGCAGAACCAGCTGTCGGGCGAGCTGTCCGACTCGGTGGCGAACATCCTGGCGGTGAAGACCTACGGGCGCGAGGACTACGAGCGGGGGCTGTTCGACCAGGCGAACCGCGAGGTGGTGGCGCGCGACTCGAAGCGCATGTGGGCGTCGCTGACGCGCGGCATCGTGACGGCGTGCATCACCATCGCCATTATGAGCGTGGTGGCGGTGTTCATCGCGGGCGGCAACGCGTGGTACGGTATCACGCCCGGCACGCTCGTGGTGATGTTCACCTACACCTACACGGTGACGAACCAGTTCAACTTCATCAACAACGGGCTGCAGCGCTTCAACCGCGCGTTCGGCGACGCGAGCGGCATGACCGTCATCCTTGACGAGCCGCGCCTCGTGGACGACAAGCCCGGCGCGCCGGAGCTCGAGGTGCGCGAGGGCGCCATCGACTTCGAGGGCATCGACTTCTGGTACACCGACGGCGACGCGTGCACGCACGTGTTCGACGACTTCGAGCTGCATATCCCCGCAGGCCAGCGCGTGGGCCTCGTGGGCACGAGCGGGGCGGGGAAGACCACGCTCACGAAGCTTTTGCTGCGCTTGTCCGACATCCAGGAGGGGCGCATCCTCATCGACGGCCAGAACATCGCCGAGACGACGCAGCAGTCGCTGCGCCGCCAGATCGCCTACGTGCCGCAGGAGGCGCTGCTGTTCCATCGCACCATCGCCGAGAACATCGCCTACGGGCGGCCCGACGCCACGATGGAGCAGATCCGCGAAGCGGCGCGCCAGGCGAACGCGCTGGAGTTCATCGAGCGGCTGCCGCAGGGCTTCGACACCGTCACGGGCGAGCGCGGCGTGAAGCTGTCGGGCGGCCAGCGTCAGCGCATCGCCATCGCGCGGGCGCTTCTGGCCGACTGCCCGGTGCTCGTGCTGGACGAGGCCACGAGCGCGCTCGACTCCGAAAGCGAGCAGCTGGTGCAAGACGCGCTGGCAACGCTCATGCGCGGGCGCACGTCCATCGTGGTGGCACACCGCCTGTCCACCGTGGCCAGCCTCGACCGCATCGTGGTGCTCGACGGCGGCAAGGTGGCCGAGAACGGCCCGCACGCCCAGCTCATCGAGCAGGGCGGCGAGTACGCGAACCTCTGGAGCCGCCAGACGGGGGCGTATTTGGAAGAGGAGTGACGCTCGGCGAGGGAGGGGAGTCCTTGCGCGGGAGGCTGTGCTTCGCGCGGTCAACCCTTCGTCAATGAGCGCCCTACGCTTCGCGCCCGAACGGCCGATCCGCCGCCGTTGCGGGCTATCGTTTTCGGGCAAATAGACGAAACCGAAGCGAAAGGGTTTACCATGACCTCTCTATGGGCGGAGCGCACCCCGAGGCCCGACGGCATCGCGAAAACGCTCGACGGAGACGTATCCGTCGACGTGCTGGTCATCGGCGGCGGCATGGCGGGCATGCTGTGCGCCTACCTGCTGGGCCGGGCCGGTTGCTCGTGCGCGGTGGTCGAGCAGAGCCTCGTCGGGTCGGGCGTCACGCAGAACACCACGGCGAAGGTGACCGCGCAGCACAACCTCGTGTACGACCGGCTGATCAGGGAGCACGGCGCCGAGAACGCGCGGCTGTACTACGAGGCGAACCAGGCCGCCGTGGCGGGGCTTCGGCAGCTGAGCGACGCCTTCCCCTGCGATTTCGAGGAGAAGACCGCCTACGTGTACGCCGAGGAGTCGACGGAGGGTCTGGAGCGCGAGCTCGCCGCCTACGAGCAGCTGGGCATCCCGCATCATGTCCTGCCGAGCGCGCCGGTGCCGATCGCGAACAAAGGAGCGCTGGGGATGGAGCGCCAGGCGCAGTTCAACCCCCTCAAGCTGCTCTACGGGCTGGCGCCGTCGGTCGACGTGTACGAGAACGCCTTCGTCTCGGAGGTGTCGGGAACCACGGCGCGCACGCAAGAGGGCTCCATCACTGCCGAGCACATCGTGTTCGCGACCCATTACCCCCTGGTCAACATCCCGGGACTCTATTTCATGAAGCTCCACCAGGAGCGTTCCTACGCGCTTGCGCTCAAGGACGCCCCCGCTGTGGACGGCATGTTCATCGGCGAGGGCGGCGGCTTCTCCTTCCGCACCTACGAGGATTTCCTTCTGGTGGGCGGCGGGGGCCATCGCACGGGCAAGGGGCCGGGGTCGGAGGAAGGCTACCGCGCGATCCGCACGTTCGCGGACGCGGCGTACCCGGGTTGCGTCGAGTGCTGCGCGTGGGC
>NZ_DBFEGU010000474.1:0-8219 GCF_048329335.1 Eggerthella sp.
AACCGTGCCGGTGACCAGGAGCGCGTCGCCGGTGTTGGAGATGTCCGCTTGCCAGGCAAGCGGCCCCGCGAAATCGTACAGATCCGGGCCGGCCTTCATAACGGGGATGGCGATCGAGCCTTCAAAATGAGAACTCTCCGCCGGAGCGAAGAGCTCGTGGGGTACCTGGATGCGGAGCGCGTCCATTTAGCGCCCCGAGGCCAAAGAATTGGCGTTCAAGCGATCACGGCAGCGCCGCACGTTGTTGAGCAGCGTATCGAGGCTCTGCTCGACATGGCCGAACACCTCGTCGGCGTAGTCCTCGGCGCCGGCACGGGTCTGGCGCTCCAGCTCGCGGGCGTCGGAGAGCACCTGGTCGGCCTGCTGCTGGGAGATGCGGACGATCTCCTGCTCGCTGGCGATGGTCATGGCCTGGCTGCGTGCATCCTCGATCATGCGGTTGGCCTCGGCCTCGGCATCGTCGAGCAAGCTCTGGCGCTCGCGAACGATCTGACGGGCCTGAGCGAACTCGCTGGGGAACGTGTCGCGGATCTCATCCATGATCTCGAACGCCGCGGCGATGTCGACCTGGCGCATGTTGCCCTTGCCGAAAACCGGCTTAGAGTCCTCAAGCAGAATCGAGAGCTCTTCCAACAGCCCCAAGACTCCTGTTTCGTCCATGATTGTCCTTCCACCCAGGCGTGCTGCGTTTCATCTGCGTTGGCGCGCACGGGTATCCTCGCGTGCATGCGTCGCAATATTCTAGCATGTCTGTTGGGAAAGCCAACCTCCAATGCACAAAGCGCGCACATTTTACCCGGTCGGAACCGCGCCGACGCGAAACCGTGACCTGCTAACGGGCAGTTTCTACGCGTCGCCGAACTTCTTCAGCAACGCCTCGTTCACGCATGCGGGAACGAACTGCGCCACGTCGCCGTGCAGGCTCGCGATCTCGCGCACGATAGACGACGACAGATACATGTACTGCGGCGGCGACATGATGAACAACGTCTCCAGCTCCTGGTTCAGCTGGTAGTTGAGCGCGGTCATTTGAAACTCGTACTCGAAGTCGGTGATTGCGCGCAGGCCC
Organism: Eggerthella sp.; assembly: GCF_048329335.1. Taxonomy (NCBI): domain Bacteria; kingdom Bacillati; phylum Actinomycetota; class Coriobacteriia; order Eggerthellales; family Eggerthellaceae; genus Eggerthella; species Eggerthella sp. The sequence continues at coordinate 1,070 of NZ_DBFEGU010000474.1, forward strand.
TTGATGACCACGGTGGCGTCGAGCTTCGCCGCAAGGTCGACGAGCAGCTCGTCGAACGGTTCGACGCGGACGTTGGGCAGATGGCTCGTCGCCCGACGTACCAGCTCGGCACGTTCTTCGAGGGAGAACAGGGGCTTCTTCTTCGGCGAGGCCGCCACGGCGACGACGACCTCGTCCACCAGCTGCGCTGCTCGGGTGATGACATCGAGGTGTCCGCTCGTGATAGGATCGAACGTTCCGGGCGTCAGTGCACGTTTCATGTAAGGCTTTCCGTTCCTTCTTGGTTTCAGTCGATCGCATCGTGCAGCGCTGTAGCGCGCAGCACGTCCACGACAGTATCCCCGTACTTCTTGCGCTGCGCAATAGACAAATCGCGCGCTTTTGCCGCTTCCTCCACCTCGTCGTTCGCCGCCGAGGCATGCTCGTACACCACGATGGCATCGTCGGACAGCGCCGCGCGCGTGCGCAACGCGACGACGAGCCCGAGCACCTCGGCGGCGGCGCATGCGTACGGCGGGTCGAGGAACACGAGGTCGAACGGTGGACGCGCGTAGGGCACGTCCTTCAGCACGTCGCCCTTGCGCACGCGCGCGCGGCGCGCGTCGAGCCCGAGCAGCCTCACGTTCGCGTTGAGCGCCCGCAGCGCCTCGCCCCCGCGCTCGCAGAACTGGACGCTGCGCGCCCCGCGGCTGAGCGCCTCCAGGCCGAGCGCGCCCGACCCTGCGAACGCGTCGAGCACCACCGCGTCGTCGAATCCGCCGCGCGCGCTGTGCACCGTGCTCATCATGGCCTCGCGCACGCGGTCGGTGGTGGGGCGGGTGCCCTCCCCCTTCGGCGCCTTGAGCGTGCGCCCGCGAAACTCGCCTGCGATGATCCTCATTGCGTATCAGCCTCCTTGCGCCACGTGGTCGTTGGCGTACACGATGCGCACCTCGCGCGCAAGCGCGCGGTGCGCGGGCAGTTCCAGGTTCGGATCCTCTTCCAGGATGGCCGCCGCGTCGGCGTGCGCGGCCTCGATCACCGCGCCGTCGCGCATGACGTTCACCAGCTTGAGGCCCGACGCGCCGTGCTGCCGGTTGCCCAGGATATCGCCCTCGCGGCGCAGCGACAAGTCGTAGCTGGCCAGCTCGAAGCCGTCGTCGGTGTCGACCATCGCGGACAGGCGCGTAAGGGCGGCGTCGGACTTCGAGGCCGACACGAGATGCACCTCGGCGGCTTTCTCGCCGCGGCCGACGCGGCCGCGCAGCTGGTGCAGCTGCGACAATCCGAAGCGGTCGGCGTCTTCAACGATCATGACCGTGGCGTTGGGCACGTCCACACCCACCTCGATAACCGTCGTGGCCACGAGCACTTGCGTCTCGTTGTCGCGGAAGCGCTGCATGACGGCCTGCTTCTCGGAAGCGGGCATGCGCCCGTGCAAAAGCTCGACCCGATAATCGGCGAACACGGTTCCCTGCAAGTAGGACGCCTCTTTCGCGGCGGCCGCCACGTCGTCGCCCTCCAGGTCGTCATCGGTCTCGATGCTGATGGCGGCGTACTCGTAGGCCTCCTCGTCCGCCTCGCGCCGCCGTCCGCCGCTTCCGCCGTCCGCCGCCTTCGCGTCGCGCTCGCCGCTATCCTGGCCGATGAGGGGGCACACCACGTACACCTGCTCGCCGCGCGCGAGCGCCGCGCGGGCGGCGTCGTAGGCATGGCCGCGGTCGGCCTTCTGATGCACGAACGTGGCGCGCTGCGCCGCGTCGTGCGGTCGGTGCTTGAGGTAGGACAAGGTCAGGTTGCCGAACAGCGCCAGCGCCAGCGAGCGCGGGATGGGCGTGGCCGTGAGGTACAGCGCGTCGGGCGCATCGCCCTTCGCCAGCAGCTTGGCGCGCTGCTCCACGCCGAAGCGCTGCTGCTCGTCGATGACCACGAGGCTGAGCCGCCTGGGCGCCACATCGTCCTCGAGCAGCGCGTGCGTGCCGATGAGCACGTCCACCGAGCCCTCCGCCACGCGCGCGAGGACGGCCTCGCGTTCGGCCGAGGGCGTGGAGCCGGTCAGCACCGCCCAGGAGATGCCGGCGGCATCGAACAGCGGCCCCAGACTCTTGCCGTGCTGGCGCGCGAGCACCTCGGTGGGAGCCATGAGCAGAGCCTGCGCACCCGTGTCCGCGGCCGCCGCGAGCGCGAAGGCGGCGACGACGGTCTTGCCGGTGCCCACGTCGCCCAGCAGCAGGTGGTTCGCCGTTTGCGGCGCAGCGAGGGCGGCGAGGATGTCGCGCTTGGCCTCCTCCTGCTCGTCGGTAAGCCGGAAGGGCACCGCCTCGGCGAGCGCCGCCATGCGCGGCCCGTCCACCGCGTGGACGACCGGTTCGCACCCGTCCGTGCGCTCGCGCGACTCGCGCATGAGCATCAGCTCGAGCAGCAGCAGCTCCTCGTACACGAGGCGGCGGCGCGCCTCGGCCACTTCGTCCATCGCATGCGGGAAGTGGATGCACGACAGCGCCGCGCCGCGGCTCATCAGGCGGTACTTCGCACGCAGCTCGAGCGGCAGCGGATCATGCAGCCCGCATACGGCCTCCAACGCGTTTCCCACGAGCCGTCGCATCCACGCAGCGGATATCTTCTCGCAAGCGGGATGCACGGGGATGATCATGCCCTCGGCCGCCCCTTCGCCGTCGAGGACTTCCAGATACGGGTTCGTCATGCGCTTGAAGCCGTAGTTGAATTCCAGCTTGCCCGCCACCGCGATGCGCATGCCGGGCTTCACCTGGTCCATGAGCCATGGCTGACGAAAGCACGTCACCATGAGCACGCCCGTGCCGTCCACGAGCGACAGCTCAACGAGCGTGAGGCGCGGCTTGGGCTTCTTGAGCTTGATCTCGTGCACCGCGCCTTCGACGGTGCACTGCTCGCCGATGACCCCAGCGGCCACGGTTGCCTTGCGCGAGAGGTCGATGTAGCGCCGCGGGAAGTGCGTGGCCAGGTCGCGCACCGTGCGGATGCCGAGCCCGTCGAGCGCGCGAGCGCGCGCCGGGCTCACCAAACGAACGCGCCCGACCGATTCGTCGAGCGCGAGCGTTGCTGCCAGTCTGTCGGGCCGGTCGTTATTCAACTGACATGACCACCGGGTACAAGGGCTGGTCGCCGCGGTGGGCGTCGATCTCGAGGTCGTCGTAAGCATCCTCGATGCGCGCGATCAGCGCGTCGAAGGCGTCATCCCCCATATCCTCGCCCGCCAGGATGGTGAGCGTGTCGGCGTCTTCGGCCTCCATCGTGCCGAGCAGCGCCATGACCACGTCCTCGGTCGTGGAGCCCACGGCCTCGATGGCCCCGTCGGCGATGCCGATGACGTCGCCCTCCTTGATGGGGTTGTCGTGCGCGTCCTTGGAATCCTTGATTGCCACGGTCACCTCGCCGGTCTTCACGTCGGCGTAGGCCTCGGTCATCGACTCGACGTTCTCTTCGAGGCTGGCGCCCTCGTCGAAACCGAACAGGGCGGCGAACGCCTCGGGCACGCTTCTCGTGGGAACCACGGCGCACGGCGTCTCGGCCAGCTCGCAGGCGCTCTGGGCGGCCATGATGATGTTCTTGTTGTTGGGCAGGATGATGACGGCGTCGGCGTTCACCTGACCCGCCGCATCAAGCAGGTCCTTCGTGGACGGGTTCATGGTCTGCCCGCCGGACACCACCACGTCCACGCCCAGGCTCTTGAGGATCTTCGCGTTGCCCTCGCCCGCGGCCACGGCCACGAATCCGAGCGGCTTGGGCGCCTCCCCCTGCTCGGCGGCCAGCGCGTCGGTGCGCGCGGCGCTCTGCTGCTGCATGTTGTGGATGTGCACCTCGGAGATCTGCGCATCGTGCGTGAGGAACCAGCCCAGCACCTGGTCGGGGCGGTTCGAGTGCACGTGCACCTTGAAGTTGGGGTGCATGCCCACCATGAGGTCGCAGTCGCCCATCGTGGGCAGGAAGTCCTTGGCCGCGTCCACGTCCACCGTGTCGGAATGCACGAGGAACTCGGTGCAGTAGCGGTACGCCGACCCCTCCCAGTCGTTGATCTGCTCGATCTCCACCTTCGGCGCCGTGCCGCGCGCGAACGCCAGCTCGTCCACCATGGGGCCTTCCTTGCCCAGCAGCGCTGAGACGAACGCGTCGAAGAAGATGGCCAGGCCGAAGCCGCCCGCGTCCACCACGCCGTTCTCCTTGAGCACGGGCAGCAGGTCGGGCGTGCGCTGCACGGAGGCGTAGGCCTCCTCCACCACGTAGGCCAGCGCCTCGTCGCAGCCCATCTTCTTCTTACGGGCGTGCTTCGCGGCGGCGGCGCTGTCGCGCAGCACGGTGAGGATGGTGCCCTCGACCGGCTTGCGGACGGCCTGGAACGCCACTTCCTGCGATTTCGCGAACGCCGCGTCGATGCTGTCGGCGTTCAGCTCGTCATGGCCTACGCTGCCCTCGCACAGGCCGCGCAAAATTTGCGAGGTAATGACACCGGAGTTTCCGCGTGCGCCCATGAGCGCGCCGGTCGTGATCGCCTTGCGAATTTCCGCGCCGGCCGCCCCGATGGGCAGGTTGGCCAGGTTCTCGACGACCGTCTCCAGCGTCAGCGACATGTTCGTGCCCGTGTCGCCGTCGGGCACCGGGAACACGTTCAGACGGTTGATCTCGTCCTTGCGCTCGCTCAGGGTCTTGCTCGCGACGGCGATGGCGTTGAGCAGGTCGTTCGCGGTATAGGGTTCTGGCATGCTGATCTATTCTCCTTAAACGTTATGCCGCAGAGCGCCTTCGCCCCTCTCTCCGGGCGGGCAGCGGCTCATCATGGCAGGGAGGACGCGCTACTTGCGCACCTTCACGCCCTGCACGTGCACCTCGACGCCGTCGAGCGGAACGCGAGCGTACTCGCTCAACGCGAACGTCACTTGGTCGACGAGGTTCTGCGACACCGTGTTGATGTTCGTGCCGTACTCGATGACGACGTACAGCTCCACGTGCACGCCGACCTCCGTAGTGGTGACCACCACGCCGCGGCGCAGGCGGGACGCGGGGAGGATCTTCGCGATGCCGTCGGCGGCGTTCGGGGCGGCCATGCCCACGACGCCGTAGCACTCGAGCGCTGCATTGCCGACCATGTCGGCCAGTACGTCATTGGCAACGTGGAGGTTGCCCGCTATCGTATCGTTCATGGCATTCCTTTCACGGCGCGGGGGTGCCGCGCACGACAAAAAACCTGCTAACGCAGTATAGCGCAAGGGCTTGCCGCTGTGCGGCGCGCCTGGTAGCAGGCGAAAGTATACTACACGAAAAATTCTTGTAACCCTTTTCGTTTATGTGCTATAGTGTGAGGGCTTTTTTGTCATCAACGGTTTTTGCCGATGAGTACCCAACGTACATGGAGTGATGAACGATGTCGAAGATTTGTGAAGTTTGCGGTAAGGCGCCGAGCGCAGGACGCAACGTCAGCCACTCGCACCGCGTGACGAACCGCTGGTTCCGTCCGAACATTCAGCGCGTGACCATCAAGGACAAAGAGGGTCACGTCCGCAAGGCCAACGTCTGCACGAAGTGCATGAAGGCCGGCAAGGTCGAGCGCGCATAGCACGTCCGCCGGCCGATGAGGCCGGCCAACAAGCCGACATTGAAAAGCCCGCTCGCGCGGGCTTTTTGTCGTTCTCTCGATGGGCGCGAGCAGGGCCCGCGCCGTATCCCCTACTCCAGGATGAGCAGCCTTCCGCACTGAGGGCACGGAGCCACGTTGCCCTGGCCCTTCATGTCGATGAGGCGGCCGCCCTCGATGGCCATGCGGCACACGCCGCAATTCGAGCCTTGCAAGCGTCCCACGGCCACGCCGCCCGTGCGCGCGGCCGTTTTCTTATAGGCGTCAAGCAGGTCGGCGGGCAACGAGGACGCCAGCATCGCTCGTTCGGCCTCGATGCGCGCGAGCGCGTCTTTGAGCGCGCCGCCTTCCTTCACGAACGCCGCCGTGGCCTCGGCCTCCTGGCGCTCCAAGCTCTCTAACGCCGATGCCACCTGCGCCTGCACGCCTTCGATCTTCGCCAGCTCGTCGCCGACGGCGGTCAGGTCGGCTTCCAGCGTGTTGCGGCGCTTCGCGAAGCCGTTGAGCTCCTTCGTGCGCGCCTCCACGCCGCGGTAGTCGCCGCGCACCGCGTCGATCTCGCTCTGCACCTGACGCTGCTTCTCGGAAAGCGAGCGATCCTCGTCGTCGATACGCGAAAGCTGCGCGTCGGCTTTCGCATGGAGCGCGTCGAGCTGGGCTCGCTTCTGCTCGATCGCCTTCTTCTTCGAGCGCGCTTCCAGGATGACGGCGCGCTGGGGAAGCTCTTCGAGCTTCTTCTTGTCGCGCATGGCTTCCAGGTCGAGATGCTGCATCTTCAGCAGCGTGGCAAGATCGTCGGTGTCTACGTGCATGCGCATCCTTTGTTCGAACGGAGCGCCGCCGCTGCGACGCTCCTTAGCATTATACCCGTACCGTTTCAGGGTACGACCAGTTATCTCCCTGATCGAGCACCGTCACCAGATCACCGGGAATTCCTGCGTTTTCCACCGCAGCAGCCAGCACGGCTGCGAGCGGCAGCTCGCTGGTGTCATGACCGAGATCGACGACGGCCAAGCCCGCCTGGGAGAGCTCGAGCGCATCATGGTACTTGATCTCGCCGCACACGAGGCAGTCCACCTGCGCCCGCAGACACGCGCGGCCCAGATCGCCGGCCGACCCCGTGCAGGTGACCACGCGGTCGAGCTCGCGAGGGAAGTCGCCCCATACGCGCGGCGCCCGGCCGAACACCGAGGTGCAGCGCGCGGCCAGCTGTCCCAGCGTGAGCCCGTCGTCCTCGCCGAGGGTGCACAGCTGACCGTAGCCCTTCTCGCGCGACCCGGGAATGGGATCGAGCACCTGCTGAAACGTCAGGCTCAGCATGCCGGGCAGCACGCGTTGCGCCCGCACGCTCACGTCGAGCGCCGTATGGTACGACAGGATGGATACGCCGCGCTCGACCGCGCGCCACACGCCCGCGCCCGGATTGGCCGCCACCGAGGAGGCCGGCATGAAGGAGGCGGGCGGCGCGAGGAACGCCGGATGATGAGTGACCAGCACGTTCGCACCCATGTTCGCAGCCGCCTCGATAGCTTCGACCGTCGGGTCGAGCGCGACGGCCACACC
>NZ_DBFEGU010000475.1:0-14135 GCF_048329335.1 Eggerthella sp.
GCCCACGCGAGAGACTCCTGCGATGCAGGAGGCAGTTGCCGAACTAGAGCGAATTCGCAAGGAGGAAATGCCCGCGATGAGGCTGGGAGACGCGACGCTTACCTACAACACCGATTGGAAGGCGGCCATCGAAGCCTACAACATGCTCGACATCGCCGAGGCGAGTTCGAAAGCCGCGCTCATGCGCGAGGAAAGCCGAGGCCACAGCTATCGTCCGGAATTCCCTCAGGAAGATCCAGCCAACTGGACGTGCAACATTGTCGCGAGGAACGTGAACGGCGAGATGAAGCTCGAAACCGTTCCCGTCGTCGAGCTCGACTAACCACGACCGCTCACGGACTCACAAGGAGGCGCTATGAAGATCAGCGTGCAAAAGTACAATCCCTCGGTTGACGCCGAGCCTTATTTCGGTACATACGAGATCGAGCACACCGAGCACATGACCCTGCTCGAGGCGCTGGTGGTCATCAACGACACCATCGAGCCTATCGCATTCGATTACAGCTGCCGCGGGCGCGTGTGCGGCCGTTGCGCCATGACGCTCAACGGCACACCGTGTCTCGCCTGCGTTACCCTGGTTGAGGATGCGGGCAAGAACGAAGTCACGCCACTCAAGCATTTTCCGGTGGTGCGCGACCTGATTGTCGACAAGACGAAGGTTACGGACAAAGTGAGCCGTATTCTCGCTCGTCAACGTGCGTTTGACCTAAACCTTGATGAGATTAAGGCTCCGGTCGACGCTGGTCTGTCCGAGAAGCTCGAGCCGCTCGAGTACTGCGCACGTTGCGGCGTGTGCACGGCGGCGTGCCCCGTTGTCGAGCAGAAGGGGTTTAAGTCCTATATCGGCCCAACTGGAATGATAGCCATTGCCAATCGTTTTTACGATCCTTACGATCAGGGGGATCGCGTTGTCCAAGCCGTGCAAAATGGCTTGTGGGAATGTATAGAGTGCGGTATGTGCGATACGGTGTGCAAGGCTCTTGAGATCGACCATTTGTCGGTTTGGAAGGATTTGCGCACCGCGGCCTCTGCCGAAGGGTTGAAGCCGGTCGGCATCTAAGGAGCGATCGGCAGCGTGGGGAAGGGTACTCTTTGAGAAAACCGTATGGGGATGCGGGAAGGGGGGTAGAGATGGGCGAGTGGGAGCCGAAGGGGATCCTCGACGATGAAGACGTGCGGATGCGGTTGCGGATCATGCACGCTGTAGACAAGTCTCTCGACCAGATCAAGGTGACCGACTTATGTGAAAAAATCGGTATATCTCGCCAAATGTTCTATCGGTACTTCGATAGCAAGTACAGTCTGCATTGGTGGTGGCCGATGCACGTCCACAAGTTTTACTTGATAGAGGTGGGCCGGACAATGGATTGGGAAACAGGCTATTTCCATCATCTAAAGCTGCTTTCGCTCGAGAGCGAATTCTTCAAGGTCGCAACGCAGTATACGCTCAACTTCCCAAGCCAGCGCAGTATCATGCCTCACTATCGCAAGTGCGCACTGCTCGAGACGCTGCAGGATTACAAGCATATAGCCCTTGATGACGATCTCATGTTTTGCCTGGACAGCTGGGTGAAAACCGAGACGGATATTCTGACTGAGTGGTATCGCCTGGACACGGTGCCCCCTCTGCAGGAAGCTGTCGAGAGGCTTGCGCGCGTAGCGCCGAAAATGCTGTACGATGCATTGTGCATGGATTGAGGTGTTGCCGGTGGACGTTCGGCCTCTTGTTAGGCCGGACGTCCACGAGGCGACAAGTATCGTCTTGGTGCTATCGAGTCGCGGCGGCCAGCTCTGCCAGCGCTTCGGGCGGGGTGTAAGCGCAGGTGCCGTCGCCGAGTGAGACGACTTCCACCGGGTCGCCCACGTTGATCGCGCCGCCTTCCAGCGCCACGAAGAAGATGCCCTCGCGCGGGAAGATGCAGTCGCCTGCCAGGTGGTAGATGGCGCACTTCGTGTGGCACACCTTGCCGATCTGCGATAGCTCCAACAGCACGTCCTCGCCGATGCGCACGCGCGTGCCCAGGGGCAGCGCTAACAGGTCGATGCCCTCGGTGGTGACGTTTTCGGCGAAGTCGCCCTCAACCACGTCGAGGCCGGTCGCGCGCGCTTTCTCGATGGATTCCCAAGCAAGCAGCGACACCTGGCGATGCCAATCGCCGGCATGTGCGTCGGTGTCCAGGCCCCGATGCGCGACGACGGTCGCGCCGCCTTCGCACGGCATCTTGCGCGTTCCCTTGCGCTTCGACACGTTGATCGAGCGGACTCGTCCGCGTGCGACGATCTGCTGCTTCCGTGCTTGCTCCATACCGCGGTTCCTCCCTAAAACCTAGCATAATAATGGGAAATATACTACTCGAACAAGAATAGAGAAGTCAAGCAATAAGCCGCGCTCTGAAGCGCGCTTCGGGAAGGCTGATCCGTCCGGGCGCAAAGCGGCCTAGTGGCCGCTTTGCGCCCGCGCAGCCCGCCGCCCTGGCTGCTCGGCGCTTTCCGTGAAATACGCCGCGCTGCCGTCCGTTTGCGGTATGCTGGTTGCCATCAGGCAGAACAGGGTGAAAGGGACCGGCGTGATCAACCGTTACACGCGCCCCGCGATGGGCGCCATCTGGGAGTTGGAAAACAAGTTCAACATCTGGAAGGAAATCGAGGTGCTGGCCTGCGAGGCGCAGGCCGAGCTGGGCAAGTCCGGCATCACGAAGGAGGAGGCCGCGTGGATCCGCGCGCATGCCGACTTCACCGTGGAGCGCATCGACGAGATCGAGAAGGTGACGAACCACGACGTCATCGCGTTCACCACGAACATGGCCGAGTACATCGACGCCGACGTGCCGGAAGGCACCGAGCCGCCCAGCCGTTGGGTGCACTACGGCATGACGTCGTCCGACCTGGGCGACACGGCGCTGTCCTACCAGATCACGCAGGCTATCGATATCATCCTGGAAGACATCAAGCAGCTGGGCGAGACGTGCAAGCGCCGTGCCTTCGAGTTCCAGGAGACGCTGTGCGTGGGCCGCACGCACGGCATCCACGCCGAGCCCATGACGTTCGGCATGAAGTTCGGCAGCTGGGCTTGGGCCCTCAAGCGCGCGCAGACGCGCATGGAGGAAGCCCGCAAGGTGGCCGCCACGGGCGCCATCAGCGGCGCGGTGGGCACGTACTCCAGCATCGACCCGTTCGTCGAGCAGTACGTGTGCGAGCGCCTGGGCCTTGCGGCCGACCCGCTGTCCACGCAGGTGCTGGCGCGCGACCGTCACGCGCAGGTGATGGCCGGCCTGGCTGTGACGGCTTCCACACTGGAGTCCATCGCCATGCAGGTGCGCCTGCTGCAGCAGTCCGACGTCATCGAGGCCGAGGAGCCGTTCGCGAAGGGGCAGAAGGGGAGCAGCGCCATGCCGCACAAGCGCAACCCCATCACGGCCGAGCGCGTCTGCGGCCTGGCCCGCACGGTCAAGAGCAACGCGCAGGTGGCCTTCGACAACGTGGCGCTGTGGTACGAGCGCGACATCAGCCACTCCGGTGCCGAGCGGGTCGCGCTGGCCGACAGCTTCATCGCGCTGGACTACATGTTCGGCAAGATGCAGTGGATGCTGGACGGCCTGCAAACCTATCCGGCCAAGATGGAGCACAACCTGTGGCGCACGAAGGGCCTCATCTTCAGCTCGAAGGTGCTGCTGGCCCTGGTGGACACCGGCATCAGCCGCGAGGACGCCTACGTCATCGTGCAACGCAACGCCATGAAGGTGTGGGAGGATATCCAGAACGCCGTGGACGGACCCACCTATCGCGAAAACCTCGAAGCCGACCCCGAGGCGAACCTCAGCGCCGAGGTGCTGGACGAGATCTTCGACCCTTGGGACTTCCTCACCCGTAAAGACGTGGTATTCGACCGCCTCAAGGAGCTGGAGTTCTAAAAGCTGCCGCCTACCTTACGTAGAGGCATCAGGAAGCCCCGTCCTGCGGGGCTTCCTGTTTTTGATGGGTGCGATATCTTTGTGCCGGCTTACGCAGATGGTCTGGGACGGAGAAGGCGTTTAAGCTGGTGTCCATACCCTTACGAGGCAGTACTTCCTGGCCTCGCCGTCGAGGGGCTTGTCGTCGATGTTTGTGTACGTGACCACGGCATCGCGCGAGCCGGTGGACGCCAGGTACTCGCCGTAATCGTCAGCGCCGCTTTTCACGTCGAAGGCGAACCAGTCGTTCGTGTCGAAGTTGATGCCCACGACTTGCGTGCGCGACTTCACCATGAGGTACGACCCGCACCAGGCAGGCGGCGCGGTAGGGTTGCGGCTGAAACGGAACCACGGCGCGTTGCTGTAGTCGCCGTTCGTCACGGCGCTGGCCGGGGTGTACGTGCCGATGCTGGCGATACCTCCGCCGTACTGGTAGCCGGCATCGAACGAGAACATGAACCCGGTGTTGCCGTAGCCGGCTTCCAGCGGTTTCATGGACGTGGGCAGCGCCATGGTGTCCAGCGCTTCGCCCGTGTTGGCATCCACGCGCACGAGCTGGTAGTGGATGGACGAGGTGTCCGTGCGCGGCGTGATGACCACGGAGTCGCCGGTGGCGTAGGGAGCCGTCGCCATGCGGCCGATCGAGGTCCACAGCGTCTCGATGTCGTTCGCTCCCATGGTGGCGCGCTTGAACAGCGACGGCTCGGTTTTCTTCGGACCGCTCGCTTTCGGCAACACCTGCCAGAATGCGCGGTTTCCCACGGCGGCGATGGTGGGCATCTCCCAATCGCCGTCGCCTTCTTCCACCAGCGCGGGATTGCCCAGAGCCGCACCATCGGTACGCGCGGTGTATATGCGCCAGACGCCGTCGAGGATGTCCGCCTCGGCCCAGATGAGACCCGAGGATGTGGCGCGCACGTCGTAGATTTCGAAGCCTTCGTCGGATCCGACGGCCTGCTCCAGCACCACGGTGGAGTTTCCCGAGCTCAGCGAAAGCAGCGCCACCTGGGTCAGCGGCTTGCCGGTGTCGGTGGGCAAGAGGCATGCGGCCAAATCGTCGTCGTTCGCCCAGACGAGCGAGCCGTACGGCAGCTCGTAATTCCCCACCTGGTTCATGAGCGTCGTTGGATCTTCCGCCTGGACGAACGTGTTGGTGAACTCGTCGGACGCAGACGACAGCACCGCGTCTTCGGGCACCTTGAGCACTACGAGGTTGTCATCTGGGTCGTTCTTCGTCTGCTCGATTACGACGGATGCGCCGCCGCCCACGGCCGCCAAAGCGCCCACGCCCAACGCTCCGTACAGGAAGTGGCGGCGGGTGAGCAGAACCTCGCCTCCGTTCGGCGTGGGAACGCGAACGCCGTTGCCGCCGGCGTTGCCGTTAGAGGTGCCGCGCGGAGCGGGGGACGATGGGGAGGGCGATGCGGAGGACGAGCGGCGATGCGCGCCGACCGAGCCCATGGCGCTGGCGCTGCCGTACCCCGCCACGTTGCCGACGTCTGCGGAGCCCCCGCGACGACCGCTGCCGCCGTGTGCTCCGCCGTATCCGGCGACGTTTCCCACATGCCCACCGCGCGCGTTCGGTTTTCCGCCGGCGTACAGCGCGCCTCCCCGGGAGGCTGCGCGCCTGTTCGCAAGGCGTTTCTTAGCAACGGTCGGTTTCGCGTGATTCGCGTGTGTTGATCTGCGGGTTACCATGGTGTTTATTGTGTCATTTCACGCACAGGTTAAAGCGCCCTTCGGTCTAATTGCTACAATAAACGCAAACACGACCAATACGCTCGGAACTGGTCCGCGTAGGGAACGCGGGCGCGCATTGTCCGAGATGTCAGCGAGCTTGAGGAGTGATCCATGAGCAACGAAACACGACGCATCCTTTTGGTTGAAGACGAAAAGGCCATCCGCGACGCCGTGACGGCCTATCTTGAACGCGAGAATTACTGGGTGACGGCGGTCGGCGACGGCCAGGAGGCGCTCGAGGAGTTCTCGAAGCACCACTTCGATCTTGTCATCCTCGACCTCATGCTGCCCCGCGTGCCGGGCGAGCGCGTCTGCCGCGCCATCCGCGACAACTCCGACGTGCCCATTATCATGCTCACCGCTAAGGGCGAGGTGGAAGACCGCATCATCGGTCTGGAGCTGGGCGCCGACGACTACCTGGTGAAGCCGTTCAGCCCCCGCGAGCTGGTTGCTCGCGCCCGCGCGCTTCTGCGCCGCGTGCACGCCGATTCCGAGCCGCAGCGCGAAGTGCTGGAGTTCGGCGAGCTCACCATCGACGTGTCGGGGCACAAAGTGCTGGTCAACAACGAGGAGATCGATCTCACCGCCAGCGAGTTCAAGCTGCTCACCACGCTGTCCCGCTACCCGGGTCGCGTGTACTCGCGCATGGAGCTGGTGGAGAAGGTGCTGGGCTACGACTTCGAGGGCTACGAGCGCACCATCGACTCGCATGTGAAGAACCTGCGCGCGAAGATCGGCGACAACCCGCGCAGCCCGAAGTGGCTGCACACCGTTCACGGCGTGGGCTACCGCTTCGAGGATCCCACGAAAGTTGCGCAGTAAACCGACGTGCGAGACGCAAGCGAACAGGCTGCATCGCCAGCCTCCGATGCGCAAGAAACCGCATCGCACACCCCGGTCGTCGAGCGTTTGACGGTCGAAGCCGATACGGGCACCACGGGGCCCATCGTCGTGCCGCACGAGAGCGACGGCAAAAAGCGCCGCGGCATCCGTTTCGGCTGGGACAACCTGACGTACACCACGCGCGTCACGGCCGCGTTCGCCTTCATCGCGGCCATGACCGCGCTTGTGGCCATCGGCGTGCTGTCGTTCGTGTGGGAGCAGCACTTCCAGACGTATACGCAGGCCAACATCTATAAACTCGCCGAATCCACGGCCGAGCAGATCGCGGAGATCTACTCGGATACGGGCACGCTCGACAACGTCGGCATCGCGACGGTTGCGGGCTATGCGGCAAAGCTGAACGGCGTGGGCGTCAAGATCTTCGACAACCAAACCGGCAGCGTCGTGTACGATTCCACGATTCCGCCCAGCGAAAACGGAAATGATATGCCGGGCAAGGACTACAGTCGAGGATCGCTCGCGCCTCCTCCCGGAGACAGCGACCAGCTGGCCATCGCCCCCATCATCACCGACAACGTCGCCGTCGGATCCGTCCACATGTGGGTGTACGGCTCCGAGGCGCTGCTCAGTCAGACCGACGAGGAATTCCGTAACAACTCGTACCAGGCCATGGTGTTCGCGACGGCGCTCGCCATCGTGCTGGCATCATGCATCGGCTTCTTGTTCGCGCGTACGCTGGTCAGCCCCATCAACCGCATGACCACCACGGCGAAGGCCATCAAGGAAGGCGACCTGTCGGCCCGCACCGAGCTGCACGGCGAGGACGAGATCGCGCACCTGGGCGAGACGTTCGACGCGATGGCCGACTCCATCGAGCGCGACCGCGAGCTGGAGCGCCGTCTGACCACCGACGTGGCGCATGAGCTGCGTACGCCGCTGATGGCCATCCAATCCACTGTGGAAGCGATGGTGGACGGCGTGTTCGAGGCCGACGAGGAGCGCCTGGAAACCGTGAACTCCGAGGTGCAGCGCCTCAGCCGCCTGGTAGACGCCATCTTGAAGCTTTCGCGTTTGGAGAGCCGCTCTACGCCTATGAAGAAGGAAGTGGTCAATGTGGGCGAGCTGATCGCCGGCATCGTGGCCACGCACGAGGCGTTCGTAGCCGATTCTGGCCTCACGCTGAAGTACGAGATGGAGCAAGGCGTGCGCGTGCTAGGCGACGCGGACATGATTCGCCAGGCAACCGCCAACCTCATCTCGAACGCGGTTCGTTACACGTCCGAAGGGGGCTTGGTTACCGTGCGCGTGAAGCGCGGCGACATCATGGCGTCCATCAGCGTGCAGGACACGGGCATCGGCCTCACGCCCGACGAGGCGAAGATGGTGTTCTCGCGCTTCTGGCGCGCCGACGCGGGACGCACGCGCGAGAGCGGCGGCCTGGGCATCGGCTTGTCCGTGGTGAAGGAGATCGTCGAGCGCCACAACGGCTGGGTGCAGGTGGAAGGCCGCAAGGGAGAGGGCGCATGCTTCACCATTCACATCCCGCTGTACCAGGGCGACGAGCAGCAGCGCGGGCAGAAATCGCAAAAATCGCGTGGGAAGTCGCGTAAAGACCAGAAATAGACGATAATAGGGCGCGCCGACGGAGAAGGGGAGCGCCGGGTGCCGCAGAGCGGCGTTTCGAGAGAGCAACGAAAGGACCAGCATGACCGGAATCGACATCAAGCCTGATGCACAAGGGAAAGTCCGCGATCTGTACGATCTGGGCGACAAGCTGCTGCTTGTGGCGACGGACCGCATCTCGGCGTTCGATTACATCCTGGAAGACGAGATCCCCCACAAGGGCGCGGTGCTCACGCAGCTGTCGTGCTTCTGGTTCGAGCTTCTGGACGGCGTGGTGGAGAACCATCTCATCTCCTCCGACGTGGCCGACCTGCCCGAGCAGTTCCAGCCGTACGCCGACTACCTGCGCGGCCGCTTCATGCTGGTGAAGAAGGCCGACATGTTCCCCGCCGAGTGCATTGTGCGCGGCTACCTGGCCGGAAGCGGCCTCAAAGAGTACCAGAAGCAGGGCACTGTGTGCGGCATCCAGCTGCCCGAGGGCCTGGTGAACTCGTCGAAGCTTCCCGAGCCCATCTTCACGCCCTCGACGAAGGCCGAGATCGGCGACCACGACGAGAACATCAGCTACGAGCGCCTCGTGGAGATCATCGGCGAGGACGACGCTTCGCAGCTGCGCGACCTTGCGCTGAAGGTATACACCACGGCGCGCGACCACGCGGCCGAGCGCGGCGTGATCATCGCCGACACGAAGTTCGAGTTCGGCCGCCTGAACGGCCAGATCATCCTGGCCGACGAGGTGCTGACGCCCGATTCGTCCCGCTTCTGGCCGGGCGATGAGTACGCCGAGGGCAAGGACCAGCCCAGCTTCGACAAGCAGTTCGTGCGCGACTGGCTGAACGCCAACTGGGATCGTCAGGGCAACCCGCCCCGCCTGCCCCAGGACATCATCGACCGCACCAGCGAGAAGTACATCCAGGCCTACGAGAAGATCACGGGTAGAACTTTCGTTCCGTTTGCCTAACGGCAACCGGAACTTCTCGACGCTGCGAGGCGTTGAGGCGTCCGGCCTTGCCGCTCCAAGCTTCGCTCACGTGCAAAAGCACGCTTCGCAAAGCTTTCACGACAATTCCGGGCACCTCAACGCCTCTCGCTGACTTTGACGGACCTGCGAGGTTCGAGGCAATCAACAAGGAGCAATAACCCATGTCCCAGCGTAACCCTATGAACGACCGGTACCAGACCGACGAGCATCGCGGCCAGACGCGCAAGAGCGCGGCCACCATGAAGCCGAAGACGAAGGCGGCTTCGTCGGTGCGCATCCAGCCCACCGTGAAGACGAAGCAGCAGAAGAAGGCTGACAAGAAGGCCGCACGAGCGAAGCAGACCGAGATCGATCGGCAGTACTACAACCCGCCCACGCCGGAATACAAGCGTCTTCGCAAAATCTGGTGGGGTCTTTTGATCGGCGCCATCGTGATGACGGCTATGTCGTGGTTCGGCCGCGCCTTCCTGCCCGAGGTGGGAACCTATGTGGTGCTGGGCCTGGCCTATGTGTGCATCATCGGCGCCTTATACGTGGACTTCTCGAAAATCCGCAAGGTGCGACGCGCCTATCAGGAAGAGATGATGTCCAAAAAAACCAAGGAGATGCGCGCAGCAGAAAAGCAGCAGAAGGCCGCGCAGCGCGCCGCCAAGCAGAAGGTGGAGGAGGCTCCGGCCGTGGAGGAGGCGCCTAAGAAGCGCGGCCTGTTCGGCAACGGGTTCCGCCTGCCGAAGAAGCAGGAGGCCGAGCCGATGGAGGCGAAAACTTCCGACAAGGATTCGACGAAGTAAGGTGGGGACCATGGTTTCTCGTGTCTACGTGGAGAAGAAGCCCGGCTTCGACGGGGAGGCGAAGCAGCTGAAAGAGGAGCTGCGCAGCCTGCTGGGCGTCGGCGCGCTTGAGAATCTCCGCATGGTGAATCGCTACGACGTGGAGGGGATCTCGGACGAGCTGTTCGCTCAGTGCGTGCCCACCGTGTTCAGCGAGCCGCAGTCCGACATCGCGACGCTGGAGATGCCCGAGGCGAACGGGGTGGCGGTGTTCGCCGTGGAGTACCTTCCCGGCCAGTTCGACCAGCGCGCCGATTCTGCAAGCGAATGCATCCAGCTGATCAGCCAGGGCGAGCGCCCCGAGGTGCGCAGCGCGAAGGTGTACATGCTGGAGGGCGCGCTGTCCGACGAGGACGTCGCCGCCATCAAGCACTACGTGATCAACCCCATCGAAGCGCGCGAGGCGTCGCTTGATGTGCGCGAGACGCTGCACCTGGAACAGCCCGTGCCGGGCATGGTGGAGACGGTGGACGGGTTCCTGGAGCTGGACGAGGCGGGCCTGGCGGCGTTCATCGCCGACCGCGGCCTGGCCATGGACCTGGCCGACATCGCGTTCTGCCAGCAGTACTTCGCCGAAGAGGGGCGCAACCCCACCATCACCGAAATCAAGATGATCGACACGTACTGGTCCGATCACTGCCGCCACACCACGTTCGGCACCGTGCTGGACAACGTGGCAGTGGAGGACGAGGCCGTGCAGGCCGCGTTCGAGAAGTACCTTGAGATGCGCCACGAGCTGGGCCGCGACGAGAAGCCGGTGTGCCTCATGGACATGGGCACCATCGGCGCGCGCTGGCTGAAGGCGAAGGGCGTGCTGACCGGCCTCGACGAGTCCGAGGAGATCAACGCCTGCACCGTGAAGTGCAAGGTGGACGTGGACGGCGAAGAGCAGGACTGGCTGTACCTGTTCAAGAACGAGACGCACAACCATCCTACCGAAATCGAGCCGTTCGGCGGCGCAGCCACCTGCGTGGGCGGCGCCATCCGCGACCCCTTGTCGGGCCGCAGCTACGTCTACCAGGCCATGCGCGTGACGGGCGCGGCCGACCCGCTGGTTCCCGTGAGCGAGACGCTGCCGGGCAAGCTGCCGCAGCGCAAGCTGGTGACCACCGCGGCCGCGGGCTACTCTTCGTACGGCAACCAGATCGGCTTGGCAACCGGCCAGGTGAACGAGCTGTACCATCCCGGCTACGCCGCGAAGCGCATGGAGATCGGCGCCGTGGTGGGCGCCACGCCGGCCGACCACGTGCGTCGCGAGACGCCCGCTCCGGGCGACGTGGTGGTGCTGCTGGGCGGCCGCACGGGCCGCGACGGCATCGGCGGCGCCACGGGCTCCTCGAAGGCGCACAAGCTGGAATCGCTCGAGAGCTGCGGCGCCGAGGTGCAGAAGGGCAACGCGCCCGTGGAGCGCAAGATCCAGCGCCTGTTCCGTCGGGGCGACGCCTGCAAGCTGATCAAGCGCTGCAACGACTTCGGCGCGGGCGGCGTGTCCGTGGCCATCGGCGAGCTGGCCGACGGCCTGTTCATCGACCTCAACAAGGTGCCGAAGAAGTACGACGGCCTTGACGGCACCGAGCTGGCCATCTCCGAGAGCCAGGAGCGCATGGCCGTTGCCCTGGCGGCCGAGGACGTGGACGAGTTCATCGGCTACGCGCACGAGGAGAACCTCGAAGCAACCCCCATCGCCACGGTGACGGAGGAGGCGCGCGTGCGCATGGAGTGGAACGGCGCCGTCATCGTGGACGTGAGCCGCGACTTCCTCAACAGCAACGGCGCGGCGAAGCACCAGGACGTGCGCGTGCTGCCGGGTGGAACGTACGAGCGCACCTGGGCGGGCGACACGCTGGCCGAGCGCATGAACGCGCTGGTCACCGACTTGAACGTGTGCTCGAACAAGGGCCTGTCCGAGCGCTTCGACTCCACCATCGGCGCGGGCACGGTGCTCATGCCGTTCGGCGGGTCGCGCCAGCTGACGCCGGCGATGGCCATGGTGGCGAAGCTGCCCGTGTTCGGCGAGACCACCACGGTCAGCGGCATGGCCTGGGGCTTCAACCCCTACCTCACCGAGGCGAACCAGTTCACCGGCTCGTACATCGCCGTGGTGGAGAGCGTGGCGCGCCTCGTGGCCGCCGGCTTCTTCCACAAGGACATGTACCTGACGTTCCAGGAGTACTTCGAGAAGCTGCGCGACGAGCCCGAGCGCTGGGGCAAGCCCGCCGCCGCCGTGCTGGGCGCGCTGATGGCGCAGGTGGACCTGGGTATCGGCTCCATCGGCGGCAAGGACTCCATGTCGGGCAGTTTCGAGCAGCTGGACGTGCCGCCCACGCTGGTGTCGTTCGCCACGGCCATCGGCTCGGTGGATCGCGCGACGTCGCCCGAGTTCAAGCAGGCGGGCAGCCGCGTGGTGCGCATCGCGCCCGCGTCGTACGACGGTGTCACGCCCGACGCCGCCGGCTTGGTGGAGGCGTTCGAGCTGGTGGAGCGCTTGATCGGCGACGGTGCGGCGCTGGCCGTGTCCACGCCGGGATACGGCGCGACGGCTGAGGCTCTGTTCAAGATGAGCGTGGGCAACGGCATCGGCGTGAAGCTGACTGATTCGGTGACGGCCGACGAGCTGTTCGCCCCGTCGTACGGCAGCTTCCTCGTGGAGCTGGCTCCGTGCGTGGAGCTGCCGCATGCGTCCGACGTCGTGCGCGTGGACGAGGTGGGCGAGACGACCGAGGCCTACGAGTTCGCCGCCTGCGGCGAGGTCATCGACCTGGTCGGGTTGCAGGAAGCGTGGGAGGGCCACCTCGAGTCGGTGTTCCCGTACCGCGCCGAGGGCGATGCCGTGGAAACGGTGTCCTTCACCAGTGCCGCGCCGCTGGTGTACAACGGCACCATCGCGCGCCCGCGCGTCATCATCCCCGTGTTCCCGGGCAACAACTGCGAGTACGATTCGGCGCGCGCCTTCGAGCAGGCGGGAGCTGTGGCCGAGACGCTCATCATCAACAATCTGACCCCCGACAAGGTGGCCGAGAGCACCGAGGCGCTGGTGAAGGCCATCGAGAACAGCCAGATCATCATGATCCCCGGCGGGTTCTCCGGCGGCGACGAGCCCGACGGCTCGGCCAAGTTCATCACGGCGTTCTTCCGCGCTCCGGCCGTCACCGAAGCGGTGCGCGACCTGCTGCAGAACCGCGACGGCCTCATGCTGGGCATCTGCAACGGTTTCCAGGCGCTCGTGAAGTTGGGTCTCGTGCCGTTCGGCGACATCCGCCCCATGGACGAGGAGTGCCCCACGCTCACGTTCAACACCATCGGTCGTCATCAGAGCCGTCTGGTGCGCACGCGCGTGGCATCGAACCTGTCGCCGTGGCTGAGCCGCTGCGAGGTGGGCGACATCCATACGGTGCCCGTGAGCCACGGCGAGGGCCGCTTCGTCGCGTCGCCCGAGCTGGCGGCCCAGTTGGCTGCGAACGGCCAGATCGCCACGCAGTACGTGGACGAGCAGGGCGTGCCGTCGATGAGCCTTGACGTGAACCCGAACGGATCGGTACTGGCCATCGAGGGCATCACCAGCCCCGACGGCCGCATCCTCGGCAAGATGGGCCACAGCGAGCGCCGCGGCTACGGTCTGTACCAGAACGTCCCCGGCGACCGCTACCAGCAGCTGTTCGAGGGCGGCGTGGGTTACTTCACGGACTAGGGGCTTCTCGCATCAAGTTTTCTCGCGCGGCGCATCTTCGGGTGCGCCGCGCTTGCTATACTGGTTGAAAAAGGCCTCGCGGAAAGGCGGCTTCATGAAGATACTGGGTTTGGGTGTTCCGGAAATGCTCATCATGCTGATGTTGCTGGTGCCCGTCGCACTCGTGGTCGCGCTCATCGTGGTGTTGGCGAAGCGCGCCGGCAGCCAACAGCCTTTGCCCGATGAGCGCCAGCGCGCGAGCGCGCTTGCCTACCAGCGTCTTTCGCAGCTTGACGACCTGTATAAACGCGGCGCCATCACCGAAGAAGAGTACGCGTTGAAAAAGCAGGAGTGTATGCGCGATCTGTAAGCCTGATCGGAAAGGCGGCTCTCATGGGGTTCATGGATGGGTTCGAGCGCGGGTTGTCTGGCAATTACCGTTACGAGATCGCGGGGAAGGCGGTGGTCTGCTCGCATTGCGGCGGCGAGGAATTCGATGA
>NZ_DBFEGU010000476.1:0-6776 GCF_048329335.1 Eggerthella sp.
GTCCAGTTCGAGGACGCGCTGCCGGCAGGCGTTTGCCGCGTCGTCAGCGACGGCTTGGCTGACGACGTGCACGGTGAGGGTCATGCCGGTGTCCATAGCCGTGAAGGAGCTGGTGGCCGTTGCGGTCGGGACGTCCGCCCCGTCGGGCTCGCCGCCCGCGCATCCGACGGGGCCGACGGCCAGCGCGGCGCCCAGCGCGCACGCGAGCAGCGCAGCAAACGCTCGTCCGGTCCAAGAACGACGGGACGAGCGGGTGGTTCGGTTCTGTCGCGCGAAACGCTTCACCATGGCATCACTGGAACACCAGTTTGCTGATGGCATGGGTCGGGCACACTTCGATGCACGTTCCGCAGCCGATGCACGTGTCCGTGTCGATGCGCGCGAGGTTGTTCTCCACGGTGATCGACTGGGTGGGGCAGGTTTTCGCGCACTTCTGGCAGCCGATGCAGCCCACGCTGCACACCTTGCGCGTTTTGGCGCCTGCCATGGTGTTCTTGCACGTCACCACGGAGGCGGTTGGCGACGAGGCCTGGTCGACCATCGAGATGATGCCGCGCGGGCATATCTTCGCGCACGTGCCGCAGCCGGTGCAGGCTGCCGTGTCGATGCGCGCCACGCCGTTCTCCACGACTATGGCGTCGAACGGGCACGCTTCGGCGCAGTCGCCGTAGCCGAGGCAGCCGAACGGGCACGACAAGCTGCTGTACGACAGCGTGCTGAACACGCGGCAGCTGGGAACGCCCTTGAACACGAGCTGCGGGTCGATATGGTCGAGCGAGCCTTGGCAGGCCACGAACGCTTCGCGCTGCACCACGCCCGTGGACTCCACGCCCAGGTACGCGGCCAGCGCCTGCGCGACGCGGTTGCCGCCGGTGGTGCAGGCGTTGGGCGGCGCGCCGTTCATCATGGCCTTCGCGTACTGCTCGCAACCGGGGTGGCCGCAGGCACCGCAGTTGACGCCCGGCAGGATGCTCATGAGGTAGGTGAGGCGCTCGTCCTCGCCGATGGCCAGCTTGCGCGAGACGATCAGCAGCAGCACCGACCCTACGAGGCCGACGGCGGCCATGAGCGCAACGGTCCAAACGACAGTGTCCATTCGTCCCCCTTCCTACAGCACGCCGAACAGGTTGTCGGCCACGCCCGCGAAGCACATGAAGCTCAAGGACACCAGGGCCGCGGAGATCAACGTGATGGGCATGCCCTTGAACGCCTTGGGCGGCTCGGCCTCGTCCACGCGCCGGCGCACGCCGCTGAACAGCACCATCGCCAGCAGGAAGCCCAGACCGGCGCCCAGCGCGGCCACGAGCGCTTCCGGATAGTTGTAGCCTTCGTCCACGGCGAGGATGGTCACGCCCAGCACCGCGCAGTTCGTGGTGATCAGCGGCAGGTACACGCCCAGCGCTTCGTGCAGCGCGGGAAGAAAGTAGCGGATGACGATTTCCAGCATCTGCACGAGCACGGCGATGACCAGGATGAACGCGATAGTTTGAAGGTAGCCCAGCCCCAGCGCGTTCAGCAGCTGCTGCAAGGGCCACGTGACGGCGGTGGCAAGCACCATGACCACGGTCACCGCGCAGCCCATGCCCGCGGCCGAGTCAAGCTTTTTCGACACGCCGAGAAACGGGCAAATGCCCAGGAACTTCACCAGCACGTAGTTGTTGACCAGGATCATGCTGAAGAGGATTGCTGCGTACTCGGCCATTATGCCTCACGCTCCTTCAGGTCGCACATCTGACACGACGCGCACACGTCTTCCTGCGATGCGATGGCCTCGTCTTCCGGCTCTCCCGCGCGCCGCTTGCGGCGCATCTCGAAGACCACCGAGATGGCGATCAGCACGCCCAGCACGGCGAAGCCGCCCGGGGGCATGATGAACACGGTCATGGGCTCGACGATGCCGAGGAGGATAGGGAAGCCCAGCAGGGTGCCCGCGCCCAAGAGCTCGCGGATGGCCGACATGAGGACGAGCGTGAGGGTGAAGCCTGCGCCCATGCCGAGGCCGTCGAGCGCCGCGTCCTTCACCGGGTGCTTCGAGGCGAACACCTCGGCGCGGCCCAGCACGATGCAGTTCACCACGATAAGCGGCAGGTAGATGCCCAGCGCCTGATTGAGGTCGGGCAGGTACGCCTCGACGACCATCATGACGATGGTCACGAACCCGGCGATGACCGTGATGAAGGCGGGCAGGCGCATGGTGGTGGGAATGATGTTGCGCAGAAGCGACACCACGATGCCGGAGCAGACGAGCACGAACGTGGTGGCCACGCCCATGCCGATGCCGTTCGTGACGGCCGTGGTCACGGCGAGAGTGGGGCACAGGCCCAGCATCTGGCGCAGCGTGGGGTTCTCGATGAGCAGGCCCTTGCTGAACACGGAAAGCGCCGAGGGCTTTTGGTCGATGGCTGCCATTATGCTGCTCCCTTCTCCGTCGAGGTTGCGGCGGCGGCAGGCGCCTCGCCGGCAGCGGATCGATAGGCTTCGATGGCCTCGTTCACGGCGGCCAAGGCTGCTTTGGACGAGATGGTGGCGCCCGTGACGGCATCGATGTCGTCGATGGTCAGGGGCTCGGCGGCGCGGCCGAGGAACTGGTCGGTGAAATCGGGCAGCTGCACCTTCGTGCCCAGCCCGGGCGTCTCGGTGTTGTCCATGCCGATGACGTTCGCGATGGTGCCCTCGTCGTCGAAGGCCACGGCCATGGGAACCTGGCTGGAGTATCCCTTCGACTGCGCGATGACGGCGTAGCCCAAATCGTCGTCGGCTTCCATGAGCGCGGTCACGCCGGGCACGTCGCAGGACAGCGCCTCGAAGTCGGTCGCCTCGGGGATGAGCGCGTTGTAGGTCGCCCAGGCGCGCGCCTCGCGGTTCGCCGTGATGGTGGGCAACGTGAGGTTGTCGACCGAGCCCAGCAGGAATCCTACGATGGCGCAGATCAGCACGAGGACGACGGCTGGCTTCACCAGGCTGTTCCAGAGGGTTGGAGCGGGCGCGGCGGGAGTGTCGGGTGCGTTCGCCATCATTCGCCTCCTTCTTTCTTCGCGCGGGCAAAGCGGCGCTTCTTCTCGCCGCCCAACGGCGTGGTTGCCGTGAGCGAGTCGATGTACGGCACCACGAGGTTCATGAGCAGGATGGAGTACGCCGCGCCCTCGTTCATGTTCCCCCAGAAGCGGATGAGGCACGTGATAAGCCCAAGGCCCACGGCGAAGATCACCTGGCCTTTGAACGTGGTGGGCGAGGTCGTGTAGTCGGTCGCCATGAATACGGCGCACAGCAGCAGTCCGCCTGAGAACACCTGGGTGGCCACGTCGTGGCCGGTGAACAGGCTGCACACGATGACGGTGCCCACGTACACGCCCGGGATGGTGAACGTGACGGTGCGCGTGACCAGAAGCCAGGCGAAGCCCAGCAGGATGGCGATGCCGCACGTCTCGCCCAGCACGCCGGGGTGCACGCCGAACAGGAGGTCCATGAACGGCAGCTGCGCGGCGCCCGGAGCCAGCGGCGTGGCGGAGCTCACGGCATCGACGCCGGTTGCGCCGGGGAGGAAACCCCGGGGCGCGGCGTAGTTCGTCATGGCCGCGGTGAACGACACCGACAACACGATGCGGGCCACGATGGCCGGGTTCGCGAAGTTGCGCCCGATGCCGCCGAACAGTTCCTTCACCACGACGATGGCCACGAACGAGCCGATCACCGCCATGTACAGCGGGATGGTGGAGGGTAGGTTGAAGGCCAGCAGCAAGCCCGTGACCACGGCGGACAGGTCGCCTGCCGTCTGGGGGGTCTTGCGCAGCAGGCACCATAGGTACTCGAACAGCACGCAGGCCGCCGTGGTCACGGCGGTAACCAGCAGCGCCCGCCAGCCGAATATCACGAACGAGGCGATCAGCGTGGGCACGAGCGCTATCACCACGTTCAGCATGACCTTCTGCGTGGTGATGCCGTCGAACACGTGCGGCGGCGTCGAGAGGACGAGCGGTCGTTTCGTCGTATGTTCCATCTAGCCCCTCCTTGCCATCTCGGCGCGCATGAAGTCGCGCGCAAGTTTGCTTGTCTGGGCGAGCGGCTGTTTGGCCGGACAGACGAACGAGCAGGTGCCGCAGCCCATGCACAGATCCGCCATGAGGTCGTCGAGCTTCTTCGCGTCCTGGACCGTGTACGCCTTCTTGATGGCGATGGGCGACAGCTGCATGGGACACGAGTTCGTGCAGCGACCGCAGCGGATGCATGCGGTGGTGGCGGGCTGTTCCATGGCGTCTTTGCTGAACACGAGCACGCCGTTGTTCTGGCGGATGACCGGATAGTCCATGTCGATCTGGGCGTTGCCCATCATGGGGCCTCCCAGCACCACCTTGTGCGGCTCCTTCGTCAGCCCGGCGAATTCCATGACGTCGCGCAGGCGCGTGCCGATGATGATGTTCGCGTTGCAAGGGCGGGCGATGGCGTCGCCTGAAACGGTGAAGCGTCTTTTGACGAGGGGCATCCCTGTTTTCAGGAAGCGTCCGATGGAGGCCATGGTGGTCACGTTGTTCAACATGACGCCCACGTCGGTCTGGCGCTTTCCGCGCGGGACGACGCGTCCCGTGGCATTGTGCACGAGCACGTTCTCGGCTCCCTGCGGGTAGCGGCTGGGCAGCGACTTCACCTGGATGGACGAATCGTCCTTCGTGAGCTCGCGCATGATCTCGATGGCCTTGGGCTTGTTGCTCTCGATGCAGATCATCGCGTTCGGAATGCCGAGGTGCCTGCATGTCTCGCGAATGCCGAACAGCACGTCGTCGGGGCTCTCCATCATCTCGCGGTAGTCGGTGGACAGGTACGGCTCGCATTCCGTGGCGTTCACCACGTAGAGGTCGATCTCCTCGAGGTTGGGCGGCGCCAGCTTGATATCGGTGGGGAAGCCCGCGCCGCCCAGGCCCACCAGACCGCTTTTCTTTATTGCCGCGAGGAACGACGCCTGGTCGGTCACCTCGGGGGGTGCCACCGTGTCCGCGACGGTCTGGGCGCCGTCGGATTCGATGATCACCGTCGTGTCGGTTTTGCCGGTCGAATAGAAGACGGGCTGTATGGCCTTCACGGTGCCCGACACGCCGCTGAAGATGTCGGCGGACAGACCCCGCGGCGCGTGCCCGACGAGGCTGCCCACGTCCACGTGGTCCCCTTTCTTCACGACGGGTTCGCACAGCGCTCCGATATGCTGCTGCATGGGCAGCACGATTTCGCTTGGGACGGGCATGTCGATGGTTTCCAGTTCCGCCGTGTCCTTGCGATGGGGCACGACGGCGCCTCGCGTGCGTCGGAATCGCGACAATAGGGCGGTGGCGTTCATGGGCGTTCACTCCCCTCGAAGGGCGTTGGCTGGCGCGGTTGGCCGGTGCGCGGATAGGACTGAGCCTCACCTGGCCGTTTGCGGGCAAGGCGAAGCGCTCAACTCGTTGCGTTATGAGATGCTGGTCATCCTACGTGAGCCGCACGTCCGATTCCAGGAATCGTCGGTGAAGGGAAACCACGTCGCTCGCCAAAGGCGCGTGCGCCGATTCTCGCGTGCGCAATTCGCCGGTGGACGGTGCCGCTCACGATGGCGCGGCATGCGTCCGGGGATCGATGCCTTCCATGCTGCGCCGGTCGCCCGCCCCTCTTTGGCCGCTCTCTCTAAAAATAGAGAACATAAGTTCTTAAATTCTAGATCAAAGCATGCTGAGTGTGATATACTGCGTCTATTCGACCCTGAAGCTAGGAGGATGCCCATGGCGGCTTGGCACGAGCTGTTTCCCCTCGATCGCGAGCCGACGATGGAAGACATCGCCGGCTATATCGACCATCCCCTGTGGGACGCGTTCCCCGCGTTCATCGATGAAAGCTACGGCGCGAAACCGCGCATCGAGTACAGCCGGTGCGGCGGCGCTCCGGGTTGGAACGTGAAGTACAAGGCGCGCGGCCGCGCGCTGTGCACGGTATATCCGCGCGACGGTTTCTTCATCTGCATGGTGTCGGTGGGCTCGAAGGAGAAGGATGAGGCCGAGGCGCTGCTCGCGACGGCCGACCCGTACGTGCGCGCCCTGTACGAGCGCTCGGCCGACAGCAGCATGGGCCGCTGGCTCATGATGGAAGTAACGAGCGAGGACATATTGCGCGACGCCGAGGCGCTCATGCTCTTGCGCGCCGCCCCGAAAGGAGCGCGCTCATGATGCGAGACCCCGAACAGACCATCGGCAACCTCATCGACCGCCGGAACACCTCGTTCGTCGGCTCGGTGGACGAGGACGGCTACCCCGAGGTCAAGGCCATGCTGCCGCCGCGCAAGCGCGAGGGCATCCGCACGTTCTACTTCACGTCGAACACCTCGTCCATGCGGGCCGCGCATTACCGCGCTCATCCGCAGGCGTGCATCTACTTCGTCGACCGGCGGTTCTTCCGCGGCGTCATGCTCAAGGGCACGATGGAAGTGCTCGAAGACGCGTGGGCCAAGGAGCTGATATGGCTCGACGGCGACGAAACGTACTATCCGCTGGGGGTGACCGATCCCGACTACTGCGTGCTGCGCTTCACGGCCGAGCGAGGCCGCTACTACCAGAACTTCAGCTCCGAGGATTTCGCCGTGCCGGCCGTTTGACCCACCAGGCGGCCGCGATGCTGAACAGCAGCGTCTGCGCGAGTATCTCCAACATGCCGCCGACGCTCGCGTTCAGCGGCTCGCCTGCGCGGTATCAGCGGCGGTTCTGCTCGCGGTAGCGCGCGAGCGCCTCGTCGTAGCCGCCGGCGGTCTTCTTGTAGTACAC
>NZ_DBFEGU010000477.1:0-1550 GCF_048329335.1 Eggerthella sp.
CTCCAGCGCCTGCCCGAACGAAGCCCTCAGGTCTTCGTCGTCCAACACCTTCCGGAACAATTCTTCGATGGTCTCCATGTTTGATCCTTTGGTTCGAGGGTATGCGTCCCGGCCGCGGCAAAAGCGCAAAGCCTTGCGACCAGTGTGAACGCGCGCTTCCGAAGCGGTCAAGCCTCGACGAACAAACGACCGCTCTCGCGCAACGAAAGACAACCCGCAAACCATTACAGCCGAAGGCGAAGGAGCTTGTCCGAACAGATATTTCACGTGAAACATCTGTACGGAGGGCTGCGTCGGCGGAAGATCTTCGGCCGACCGCGTCCCCCGGCGAATCGCGGCTTCGCTCGCTAGCGGCGCTCCAGCAGCGCGCCCTTCGTCGAGATCACCGCCACCTCGAACGGCACGTTCTTGCCGCTGCGCTCGAGCGCGGCGCGCGCCGCATGTTCCAGGCCGCCGCAGCACGGCACCTCCATGCGCGCCACGGTGACCGACGCGATGTCGTTGGAGGCGAACAGGGCTTCGAGCTTCTGGCTGTAGTCGACGCCGTCGAGCTTGGGGCAGCCGATAAGAGTGATGCGCCCGCGCATGAAGCCGCGATGGAAGTCGGCGTAGGCGAACGCCGTACAGTCTGCGGCGATCAGCACGTGCGCGCCCGCGAAATACGGCGCCTGCACGGGCGCGAGCTTGATCTCCACCGGCCACTGCGAAAGCTGGGAGGGCGTTTCTTCGCAAACCGGTTCGGCGACGGGGGCGGAAGCGGAAGGCCGGGCGGGCTTCGCCTCAGGATCTTCGGACGCGAAGAAGCGCGAGAGCGATCCGGGACAGCCGCCCGACAGGCGTGCGACCGAATTCTCCTGCGC
This sequence comes from Eggerthella sp., assembly GCF_048329335.1. NCBI lineage: Bacteria > Bacillati > Actinomycetota > Coriobacteriia > Eggerthellales > Eggerthellaceae > Eggerthella > Eggerthella sp. The sequence continues at coordinate 861 of NZ_DBFEGU010000477.1, forward strand.
CGTTCGAGCCTTGACCGCAGCCTCGTCGTAGGCTGCCGCCTCGCGCTCCACGAACGAGATGGCGCCGGTCGGGCACGCGGGCAGACAGTCGCCCAACCCGTCGCAATAGTCGTCGCGCAGCAGGCGCGCCTTGCCCTCCACCAGGCCGATGGCGCCCTCATGGCACGCCGCGACGCACAGGCCGCAGCCGTTGCAGGCCGTTTCGTCGATCTCGATGATCTTCCGCAGCATAGATTCCTCCCGAAACAAGTCGTCCTCTTCGCTATCGTCCGGGAGCATAGCATGGCTCGACAGCGCGCTGCGTTGGAAATACAACAAGCGGGAATTTCCCCTTCGGCCCCTTGACACGAACCTTGTTGTCCGTATACTTATGAACAGTTGATCATATGTTGAGAGGTTGACGGAATGAAGCCAGACAAGATTACCGAAGCGGCACCCGGAAGCGAAGACGCTCAGAACGCGCACGACAACGGCTGCTCGTGCGGCAGCGCCGAGCATGCGGGCGTGCCGAGCCCCGAGTGCATGCCCGACGAGGAGCTGCTGTACGACCTCGCCGACCTGTTCAAGGTGTTCGGCGACACGACGCGCATCAAGATGCTGTACGCGCTCATGGGCCAGGAGCTGTGCGTCGCCGACCTCGCCGAGCTTATCGCCGCCACGCAAAGCGCCGTCTCGCACCAGCTGCGCACG
>NZ_DBFEGU010000478.1:0-6649 GCF_048329335.1 Eggerthella sp.
CGAGATGGGCAACGCGAGCCGCCTGGCCGTGCTGTCGGGGCCGAACTTCGCCGCGGAGGTTATCCGGGGCATCCCGTCGGGCACCGTCATCGCCGGCTCCAACGAGGAGACTGCGGCGTTCTTCCAGCAGCTGTTCGCGTCCGAGACGTTCCGCACCTACGTCAGCGACGACGTGTGCGGCGTGGAGCTGTGCGCGGCGTTCAAGAACGTAATAGCCATCGCCGTGGGCGTGTCCTACGGCCTGGGGTACGGCGACAACACGGCTGCCATGCTCATGACGCGCGGCTTGGCCGAGATGAGCCGCCTCGTCGTGCGCTGCGGCGGGCAGGCCATCACCTGCATGGGGCTGGCCGGCACGGGCGACCTCGTGGCCACGTGCACCTCCGGGCATTCGCGCAACCGTCGTTTCGGCAAGCTTCTGGCCGAAGGCGGCACGCTCGAGGAGTTCGCCGCGCAGACGCACATGGTCGCCGAAGGGGCGCTCGCGTGCAAGACGCTCAAGACCCTGGCGGACTGCTACGACGTGGAGCTTCCCATCACCGACGTCGTGCGCAGCATCGCCTGGGAGGGCGCCGACCCTCACGATGTGGCCAAGACCCTCACCAGCCGTCCGCTCACCACCGAGTTCTACGGGCTCTAGCGCGTCAATCCACACCGAGGCAACAAGGCGTTGACCGGGGGTTCACCGAACGCGCGAGCGTATTGTCGCACGGCCGCAGCGCGGGTACTCTAGTCCTTGCCAACCGAAAGAGCGGCTTTGACAATCTATCCGAGTGCCCGTCGTCTCGTCTCTCGTGTGAACCCCCCCTCTCTCACTCTCTCTCAAACCTTCGACGGGCCGTGAGCATGCGCACCTTCCCCCTTCTCCTCTGTGCGCACTGCATAGCCTCCCTCGGGTCCCCCCAACCCAAGGGAGGCTTTTTTACGCCCGCTCTTCGGCTTCCAAGTACTTCGACGCGTCCACGCCGAGCTTCGCCAGCTTCACGGCGCCGACCCATGGGGCGCCCGCGGAAGCGACGAGGCCCGGCTTGTAGGCGAGCATCGTCACGGTAGCATCGGCGGCGAACGTCGGCCGCGCCGCGGCTCCGGTTTGCGCCGAGAGGCCGCTGGGGACGTCTGCCGCCACGGCGAACGGGGCGTCCTTGGCCTTCGCAGGCAGCGAGCGCCGCGGCCGTTCGTGCTCGCCTCGCTCGTGCGTGCGCTTGCGATGCCGCCCGCGGCCCTTGCCGCGCTTCCCCTCGAAGCGCCGGCGGTTGGCGGCCCGTATCCAGCCGGCGTACGGCTCGCGTACCTCGCCGCCGGAGAAACCGGTGCCCAGCAGCGCGTCCACCACGGCCTCGGCTTCGTCGACGGCATCGGCCAGCACGTCGGCGTCGGGTGCGATGAGCACGGACAGCGGAAGGCCGTCCTCGGCGGCTCGGGCGAACGTTTCCAACGCCGTGGAGCGCGCCGGTTCGGCATGCAGGCGCTCGGCCAGGTCGGGGGCGACCAGCGTCACGGGGTAGCCGGCCTCCGCCAGCACGCGGGCCGCCACCCACCCGTCGCCGCCGTTGTTGCCCGATCCCGAAAGCACCACGACCGGCGCCGGGTCGGGCACCCAGGCGCGCACCTCGTCGGCTACGGCCCGCCCCGCCCGGTCCATGAGCTCGGCAAGGGGCGTGCCGTCCTCGGCCACGGCACGCTCGAGCGCGGCCACCTCGTCGACGTCGAGCACGCCGCGGCGCTCGCGCGCCAGCTCCACGCCGGCCTCCGTCATGACGCGCGTTCCCGACAGCACGCCGTTCAGCATGACGAACGACCGCTTCCTCGCGCCGGCTTGCACGGCGCGCACGGCCAGCGACACGGCCCAGGCCGTCATGAAGGCCGTCCACGCTCCTACGACGGCCGCCCGGTGTTCGGCGGCGAACGCCGCGAGAGCGTTCATCTCGCCGACCTGTGCCGCGTCGAGGTCCAGCACGCCGAACAGCAGCGCGAACGGCGCCCAGCCGAACAACGCCAACAGCCCGTAACGTGCGAGGTACTGGTACCAGTGCGCCGGGGTCGCGTCCGTCCTCACGATGCGTAGCCTCAGCAGCTTCTGCGCCAGCGTCTGCCCGCGGGTGAGTGCAGGAACCAGCGCGAAGAACGCTGCGAACGATACCGCGTCCGCGACCTGCACCGCCGTGCCCCAGCTCGCGCCGGCGGCCTCGACGGCCGCGCGAGCGCCCAGCGCTTCGGCTGCGGCCGTCGCCGCCCCGGCCGCAGCCAGGGCGATCGCCAGATCGATGAAGAACGACAGCGCGCGCTTCGTCACGCTGGCGCGCATGCCCGCCTCGCGCGCCTCCTCGTTCACGAGCCGGATGTCGGGCAGCACGCGCATCGCGGGTCCAACCGTCCAGAATCCGATCATCGCTCCCAGCGTGTTCAGCATGAGGTCGTCGACGTCGAACAAGCGGTACGGATGCTCGTAGAGGCCCCAGAGCCCGGTGAGCTGGGTCGTCTCGAACGACAGCGTCACCAGAAAGCCGATGGCGAGCGTCTGCCACCACGTGCGGCGGAAATAGTAGCGCAGGTACATGCCCAGCGGCACCAGCAGCAGCACGTTGAAGAACGCCTCGTAGACGTACGGGTCGCGCAGCGCGGCCAGCCAGGTGGACGGATCGCTTGGCGAGAACGTCGTTTCGGCCAGGAACCCGTGCACGAAGTTGAACGGCACGAGCTGCGGCGTCTGCGCGTAGGGCACGACGGCCGAGCGGTCTTCGGGCAACGGCAGCAGTACGAGGAAGTACGCGCATAAGAGGTAGAACGCGAACGAGTACACCACGAGCGTGCGCAGCCAGGGTATGGAGCCGAACCTGCGGTACTGGTAGATCATGTAGGGAAGGGTGATGAAGAAGGCGATCAGCGGAAACGAGAGCGCAGCGAACAGGATGTTGGAGACGTAGACGTTCATGCGGGCAAGCGCCTTTCGGGTATAGGTCGGGAAGCGGGAAGCGGGGGAGAGGTCAGCTGCCTTCGCCCGCGCTCGCGCGCTCCAAGGCCAGCAGCGCGCCGCGCAGCCGTGCGTTCGCGCCGAGGGGCGCGCCGCCCGCTCCTACGATGCGGTGATCGGGCACGAGCACCGCCAGCGGGTTCTTGTGCACGGCGTTGCCCACCGCGCGGTACGACGACGGCTTGTCCAGAAGGGCGGCGACGTCGGCGGTGGTGAGCGTCTCCCCGTAAGGGATGCGTTCCAGCTCGCGCCACACGGCCAGCTGGAACGGGGTGCCTGCGGGTGCCAAGGGCACGTCGAACGCGCGTCTTTTTCCGGCGAAGTACTCCAGCAGCTCGGTGGCCGTGCGGTTCGCCAGCTCGCTCGGGCGTCGCTCGCCCGGAAGCGGTGCGTCGCCGAAGACGACCCGGGTGACGCCGCGATCGCTCGTGGCGATGGTGACGAGGCCGTGCGGCGTCCGATATGCGTAATGCGTGCCAACGCGTGCAGCCATGGAGCCTTCTTCCAGAGGGGAATCCCATTATAATGCAGCACGCCGCATCGCGGGGAGGCGGTCGGCCCTCGCCGTCATCATGTTGTTTTCCTCCGGCGCTCGGGGCAGCGTCGCGGCGGGAGCAGACTTTGCGCTAGAATGGGCGCAACGACGATGAGGAAGGACACGAGCATGTTCGAACCGGTGAAAATAGCGCCATCCATTCTGTCGGCCGATTTCATGCATCTCGGTCGCGACATCGAGCTGATCGAGAAAGCGGGCGCAGGATACGTCCACGTCGACGTCATGGACGGCCATTTCGTGCCGAACCTCACGATGGGCGTGCCCGTCGTCAAGCAGCTGAAGAAGGCCACGAGCCTGCCGCTCGACGTGCATCTCATGATAGCGAACCCGCTGGAGCAGCTGCCTTGGTTCCTCGATGCAGGAGCGGACTCGGTGACCGTGCATGCCGAGGCGCTCGACGCCGACGGGCTGGCGCGCGCCGTCGCGGCCATTCATGCGGCGGGGGCGAAGGCGGCCGTCAGCGTCAAGCCCCGCACGGCGGTCGGCGCGCTGGCGCCGGTGCTTGCCGATCTGGACATGGTGCTGGTCATGAGCGTAGAGCCGGGATTCTCCGGGCAGAGCTACATCGAGGGTAGCGAGGCTAAGGTGGCGCGCATCGCCGAGATGGCGCGTGCGGTGGGCGCCTCTCCGCTCATCCAGGTGGACGGCGGCATCGGGGAGGTCACGGCTCCTATCGTGGCCGCAGCCGGAGCCGACGTGCTCGTGTGCGGAAACGCCGTTTTCGCGGCCGAGGATCCTGCCGCCGCGCTCGCGGCGGTGCAGGCGGCGGCCGAGGAGGCGCGCCTGGCGGCGCTGGCCGTGTCGAAGGAGGCGTAAGCGCAATGGCGTCCGTGCCGAACGACTACGTGTACCTCGACTACGCCGCGACGGCGCCCTTGTGCGAGGAGGCTGCCGAGGCCATGGCTCCTTATCAGGTGCCCGGCCGCGCGAACCTCGCGGTCGGCGGCAACGCGAATTCGCTCCACGGGCCCGGCCGTGCCGCGTTCGCCGCGCTCGAGGAAGCGCGCCGATCCATCGCGCGCGACCTCGGCGCGCGTCGTCCCGACGGGATCGTGTTCACCAGCGGCGCCACCGAGGCCGACGACGCGGCTCTGCTGGGCATCGCGCAGGCCGCCGCGGACGAGCGCCGTCGGCGCGGAGCAGGGGATTTCGTCCCGCACGTCGTGGTCACCGCGGTCGAGCACGACGCTGTGCTGGCGCCCGCGAAGCGTCTGGAATCGCAGGGTTTCCGCGTCACGCGGCTCGCCCCGAACCGTCAGGGCTTCATCGAGGAGCGCGCGTTGGAGGCGGCGCTCGACGCCGATACGGTGCTCGTGTCGGTGCAGGCCGCCAACAGCGAAGTCGGCAGCATCCAGCCCATCGCCGATCTCGCCCGTGTCGCGCACGATCATGCCGCGCTGTTCCACACCGATGCCGTGCAGGCGCTGGGGAAAGCTCGCGTGAACCTGCAGGAGCTCGACGTGGACGCCGCGTCCTTCTCGGCTCACAAGGTGGGCGGCCCCAAAGGCGTCGGCGCGCTGTATCTGCGCGCCCGCACGCCGTTTCATGCCTACGCTATCGGCGGTGGCCAGGAAGGAGGCCGGCGCAGCGGCACGCAGAACGTGGCCGGCATCGTCGGGTTCGCGGCAGCCGTGCATGCGGCGACCGCGATGCAGGAGGCGGAGGCGGCTCGCCTGCGGGTTCTGCGCGACAGGCTGTACGAGCGGCTGGGCGCCATCGACGCGGTGGAGGCCACCGTGGACGTTGTGCCGGGCAGCGAGGATTTCCTTCCGAACATCGTGCATGTGCTGGTGGACGGTTTGGAAAGCGAAACGCTCATCCTTCGCTTCGACATGCAGGGCTTCGGCGTGTCGGGCGGGTCTGCCTGCTCGTCGCACTCGCTGGAACCCAGCCACGTGCTGCGTTCGCTCGGCATCGACGCCGACCGCGCGCACGGCGCCCTGCGCATCTCGATGGGGCGCTACACCGACGAAGCCGATGTCGAAGCCTTCGCGGTCGCCATGGAGAAGAGCCTGAACTGGAACTGAGGATCGAGGACGCGCGAGCTTGGTCGCGTCGATGAGCGTCGAGGAGCGCTGAGCCTATGGAATTGATCACCACCCATACCCACACCTGCTTCACCAACCACGGCGAGGGCACGGTGGAAGAGCTCGTGTCCGCCGCCGTCGCGGCGGGCGTCTCCACCATCGCGGTCACCGAGCACTATCCGATGACCGCGACGTTCGACCCCGACCGCTACCTGTCGATGCCGGCCGAGCGGATGGGGGAGTACCTGGCCGCCGTCGAGGCCGCGCGCGAGGCGCATCCCGAGATCGAGGTGCTGGTCGGCTGCGAGATGGACTGGCTGGGAGACGACGAGGACCGCGTCATCACGGCGGAGGACGTCGCGCCGTTCCAGCTGATCTTGGGCTCGGTGCATCTCGTCGACCGCTGGCCTTTCGACGACCCCGCCCAGCGCGGCCGCTGGGACGAGGTGGGCGCCGATCTTATCTGGCGGCGCTACTTCGAAGTGTGGTGCGAGGCCGTGTCCTCCGACGCGCCCTTCCACGTGATGTCGCATCCCGATCTGGCGAAGAAGTTCGGGTTCTACCCCAGCTTCGACCCGCAGCCGTTGTACGAGCAGGCTGCCGAGGCGTGCGCCGCGGCCGGACGCATGGTGGAGGTGAACACGTCGGGATCCTACTACGCCTGCAAGGAGATGTTCCCCGCGCCGGCGCTGCTGGCCGCGTTCTGCCGCGCCGGCGTGCCCTGCACGGTGGGCACCGACGCGCACGTGCCCGCCAACGTCGCGCGCGACATCGAGAAAGCCTATCGCCTTATGTACGAGGCGGGTTATAGAACGGTAACGGTCCCGACAGCCGACGGCGACCGTCGGGCCATCGCTATCGAGTAACGTGGGATCGAAAGTCTAGTTCGAACACGAGCGAAGGAGCCGCGCCATGGTTGCAGCGAAGAAGAACCAGAAGGATTCCAAGGGTCGGGAAGGTTTGGCGCGCCGTGCGTCGGGGTTGCTTTCCAAGCCTGTCACGGCGGTCACCACCGGCGCGCTCGAGCGCGCGCTGCTGGCCGAGTTTCCGGCTGCCGACGCCGAGCCGTGGGATCGCACCGGCATGTCGGTGGGC
>NZ_DBFEGU010000479.1:0-3568 GCF_048329335.1 Eggerthella sp.
GAACCCGGCATGTATGCCGACATGCTCGCTTTCGAGGCAACCTTCAACGATCCCGCAGACATCGTGAAAACCCCGTACTGGCGCATCTGGATGCCCGACACCCCCGAGCAACGCAAGCTGAACTGCAGCTACCGCCGTCGCATCAAGCCGCCTTGCCAGCCGTTCATCATCCGCGACGCGGCGCATCTGCTCACGCACCATCCGTCCATATGGTCGGCCATCTACCGCAAAGGATTCCTTGAAAAGCACGGTATCCGCTTCCGCGAGTATCCGGGAGCGGGATGGGCCGACAACCCGTTTCTGATAGAGACGCTCTGCCAAGCCGAGCGCATCGTCTATCTCGACGAACCGTACTACTGCTACCGCGAGGAAACGCCCGAGAAATCGAAGTCCTTCGCGCTGAACAACACGCTACTGCCTTTTGACCGATGGAACGACATGATGGATGCGCTCGAACGCATAGGCATCCGCGACGAAGCCGTGCTGCGCGCCCACAACAGCCGCGGCTTCACCTACCTAGGTGGCGTCCTGGAAGAAGTCGACCTGACGAACGACGAGGTGCGGGCGGCAGCCACGCGCATGTTCGAGCGAATGGATACCGATCTTGTTCTGTCTGACGCCGAGATACCTCCAGGATGCAAGCGCATGTTTGCCGAACTGCGCAGCATGCCCGAACCGTACGTCCGCAGCGCGCCCTACGCCTGGGGGCTCGTCAAGCAGGGGCTGTACAACCTACGCAACGTAGGTCCTTGGTTCACTCTTCGCACCTTCAAGAAATACGTGACGAGAAAAAGCAGCCGCGAAGGCGGGAAATAAAGGAAGACCCCGAGCATTCGGGGTCTTCTTGCATACTAAATGGCTTACGCCGCTTCTACTTCGGGCAAGGCTACGACCGTCGTCGGATCGCCGCCGGATTCGACCACTTCGATAACCTTCCTCCACGTTCCCTCGTCGCGAGGAACCATCCAGAGGCCGTCATGCTCCTCCATAAAGTCGCCAACGTAAGGGCCGGTACCCGACTGGAAAGCGATCCTGTCGGCGTTCGCGGCGAAGTCCGCCACCATAGCCGCCAGCTCGTCCTTCGGCCAATTCGTTTCGGCATTGCCAAGAAGCGCGTCAAGGTGCGCCGCAGCGTTCGCCGGGTCGGCCGCAACCTGCTTGATGCCCGCCTCGACCAGCTGGCGGTCCTGGATCTGGCGGCACGCCTCGATGTCGACAGCGTACAGCTTGCGCACACGGGCGAGAACAAGGGCCTCGGGGCCGTCGAGCTCCTGCGCTCCGGCGTTTAGCTCAATGGTGCCGCCGTTCACGATGTCCTTCAAATGCATGTCTATGGGCACGTTCGCCGTGACTCCTCCAAGCGCGTTGACGAAGTTCTCGAAGTCGACGAAGCCCATGTCGAGATAATACTGGACGTGAACGCCGGTCAGGCTTTCAACCTGATCGATCGCCATATCGATACCGCCGACATGATACGCCTCGTTGATCTTCGCCACTCCCCCGTCGATCGTCGTTTCCGTATCGCGGGGAATGGTAACGAGGGAGACCTGGTACGTCTTCGGATCGATGCGAACCAGCATCATGGTGTCGGAGCGTCCCTTGCCGTCCGCGTACATCTCGCTGGATGCCTCCGTGGTACCCGTACGCGCGTCGTTTCCGACGATGAGCACATAGAAGGGGGTGTCGATGCTGTTGACGGGCTCCTTGCCGCTGTCCACGGCATCCTGCATCAGCTTCGTGTCGGGATCCTCCACAGCGTGCTGCTGCTGACATCCGGCCACGACGACCATCGACAGCGCAAGCAGAGCCGCCATCGCGCCGCAGCGAACGATTTTCTTCAACTTCACCAGAACCATTCCTTTCGCTTAGGTAGTGCGCCTAGCGGCCGAAACGCTCTTTGAGCCGACAAGGCAGAGCCATGATAGCACGACCGACTCGGTAGGTCGTCGATTCCAGGTACTCTTTGCGAATTCCCTCGGTTTCGCGCGCATGCTCCATTACGTGCAGCCGGAAGGATGCCCCTTCCTCGGGCACAAGGCCCGCCGCGCACGCGTCCAGACGCGCTTCGTCGAACGAAAGCGCGTCGAACGCCGCCCGGTCGTAGCAGAACGCCACATGACGAACCAGGGCTCGGACGAACTCTTCCGAACACTCCCCCGCATGCGCGCGCAGCCATGCCTCAAGCTCGTAGGCAGCCTTGAAGTGGCCGTAAACGTGGCGCATCTCGCGAGCCTCGGTCATAGTGGATCCGGCGCGCACTCGCCTTACGTACAAAGGCTCGTTCAGAAAGGCCGCGCGGGGCGCGGCCGCCAGCATCAGGCAGGTGAACAGGTTGTCCTCGTGCACGATGCCCTCGTAGAACCGAATTCCTGATTCTTCCAAGAAACCCCTGCGAACGAACTGCAGCGCGGGCGACACGCAGAACGAATCGAGTTCGGCGAAGCGCGCCATGAGCTGGCGGCCCGTCATGACGCCGTCGATGCCCTCGCGATCGTCGTAATCGTCGCGGTAGCGCGCCCGCGCCTCGGCATCTTCGTACACTGTCCGCGCCGAGAAGAACAAGTCGTCCAGCTCGTCGCGCTCGGCCCGCTCGAACAGCGTCTGCAGCGCGCGGTCCTCGTAGTAATCGTCGGAATCCAGGAAGACGATGTACTTCCCCGTCGCGCGGGCGATGCCCGCGTTGCGCGCGGCAGACTGCCCCGCGTTCGCCTGAGAAAGAAATGAGAAGCGAGCGTCGTCGTCGCCCGCCTTCCGAGCGGCTTCCAGCGTGCCGTCGGTCGAACCGTCGTCGACGCACAGCGCCTCGAAATCGCCGAACGTCTGCCGCTTCAACGACAGCAGGCAGTCCTCGATATAGGGACGCACGTTGTACATGGGTATGATCACGGATACAGCCGGCATGGCCTCTCGCCCTTCCTTGATGCCTATCAGACCGACGCGTCCGAAGATGCAGGGATGATCGCGGTCGATTCGACGTCCAGCTCGCCGGGATCCTCGCCCGCATCGACTGCCGCCATGAGGGTCGCCCAGCCTTCGGGGTTCTCGTAGCACAGCCAGAGGCCGTTCTGCGCCTCGTCGAAGTCCCCATTGCTGGGGCCGGTGCAACTGTACAAGGTCATCCCGCCCGGGTCCCCCGAAAACGAAAGAGCCAGCGATACGATATCGGGCGTGTTCATGTCGGTTCCGACACTTTGGGCGAGGTCGAGGATGGCACCCGGCAGCTCCATGGCGGGCTTCTGCAGCACTTTCTCCACGATGGCCGTGAGTATCTGGCGGATGTTGCTTTGGCGCTTCGCCTCCTGGTTGTCGCCGTATTCGTGGCGCGCACGGGCGAATATCTGCGCTTGCTGTCCGTTCAGCGTCTGGACGCCTGGCTGCAGGGACACCGCCTCGCCAGTCAACGCGTCTTTGTAGGATATCTCCACCGGCACGTCCACGGTGATGCCGCCCACTTTGTCCACCAGTTCTTGGAACTCGGAGAAATGCACCTCGGCGTAATGATTGATCGGCGTGCCCGTCACCGTGGACACCGCCTTGATAGAGGCGGCGGCCCCGCCCAGGTTGTAGG
>NZ_DBFEGU010000480.1:0-1427 GCF_048329335.1 Eggerthella sp.
GTCATAGAGCCGGCTTTCCTTCTCTCGTTTTCACGCATCGGCTCCGCGCGTATCGCTCGGAAACCGAAGGTGGCACCGGTGAGAACATAACCCGTCTATAATAGCAAACCTCGGCGTTGCCAACCCACCGCGCTCCCGCCCCGCATGATTTTTCTCAACGCCCGCGCGCCTTGAGGAACGCGGCTCGGATCGCGCCGCGCCGGGTCGACGCTTCGTGCCGTCGGGCGGGTTCGCGCGTCTCTTCAAGGCGATGTGCAGCAAAAACGAGGTTTGGGGGCACGGACGTTTTTCTGGACTCCTACGCGGCTGCGGCGAGCGCCGCCCTATGGGCCGCTATCGTCTTCCATCCGAGCGATCTCTCGATCTTCTCGTCACGATACCACACGATGTACTCGTCGAGGGCCCGCACGAAGCTCCCCTTCGTCGTCCCCTTCCAGTCCCTCGCGTAGAAGAACTCCTGCTTGAGCGTCCCGAAGAAGCCCTCCGCCCTCGCGTTGTCGGGGCTCTTGGCCTTGCGCGACATCGACCTGACGAGGCCGTTGGCCTCGCAGACGCCCTTCCATCTGGCGGAGCGGTAGTTGCCGCCGCCGTCGGTGTGGACGGCGCAGCCCTCCTCCAGGCGCCCGAGCGCGTCCTCCAGCGAGCCCGCCGTCAGCTCGTCGTCCGGGCGCGTCGACGTCCGCCACGCCACCGGGCAGCCGTCGAAGCAGTCTATGATCGGGGAGAGGTAGACCTTGAGGCCGCCGAGGTCGAACTCGGTCACGTCGGTCACGACGAGCCTGCCCGGCGCGTCGGCGCGGAAGCCGTGCGTCCCGTCCTCTCGAAGCGGCAGGTTCGCGGGGCGCTCGTCGGTCTCGCCCGCGTAGGAGCTGTGGCGCCGGCGCTCCTTGACCTGGACCGGGACGAGCCCCTCCTCGCGCATGATCCGGCGCACGACCTTCTCGGAGACGACGACGGGGGCCTCCATGTCCCCGGGCGCGAGGTCGCGGGCGCGCACGGGCGCGCCCTCGCCCCGCCGCAGGGCCGCCCACACGCTCAGCGACCCGTAGCGGCCCTTCGAGCCCTCGAAGGCCGCGCGCACGCGCGCCCGCAGGGCCGCGTGCCTGTCGGGCCTGGCCGCCATCGCCGCCTGCGAGAAGTACGTGCTCCTGGCGATGCGGAAATCCCTCAGGACGTCATCGACCCTCGCCCTCGCCGCCATCGCCCTCGCCCTCTCGCCCGCCCGGCGCTTCTCCGAATTGCTCAAAGAGCCCGGGCCTGGTGCTTTTAGGACGTCCAACACCGCCAGCGCCTCCGCGAGCCTGACCTCGGCCAGCCGCGCCCGCTCGACGGGGTCGCCTTCGGGGAGGTCGCCCCATGCGCGGGACCATTCGCCCCGCTCGCCGCCTTCTTCCTTCGCCACGCCCTCGCCGCCCTTCCCCTTCGTC
>NZ_DBFEGU010000481.1:0-8054 GCF_048329335.1 Eggerthella sp.
GTACTCGGCGTACAGCTCCTCGGTTATCTCGCGCAGCGGGTTGGCCCCCACGAGCGCCGCAGCGGACGCCGGCACCTCGGGCACCTGGCCGTCGAAGTACTTCTTCGTCATGTTGAACACGCGGCTGCAGAGGTTGCCCCAGGTGTTGGCCAGGTCGGCGTTGTACACCTGCACCATGCGCTCCATGGAGATGGAGCCGTCGGCGCCGAACTGCACGTCGCTCATGAAGTAGTAGCGGTACGCGTCCACGCCGAACACCTTGCAGAGGTCCGCGGGCTTCAGCGCGTTGCCCTTCGACTTCGACATCTTCTCGCCCTTGGTGAGCAGGAAGCCGTGGCCGAACACCGTGTGCGTGATGGGCAGCCCGGCCGCCATCAGCATGGCGGGCCAGATGACGCAGTGAAAACGCGTGATGTCTTTGCCCACGAAGTGGTACTGCATGGGCCAGCGGGCGTCGAACTCGCCGGCGCGCTCGCCCTCGTCGCCGTAGCCGATGCCGGTGAGGTAGGCCAGCAGCGCGTCGGCCCACACGTAGGCCACGTGACCCTCGTCGAACGGCAGCGGCACGCCCCAGTCGAACGTGCTGCGCGAGATGGACAGATCCTTCAGACCGCTCTTCACGAACGACACGATCTCGTTCTTGCGCGTTTCGGGACGGATGAAATCGGGGTTCTCCTCGTAGAACGCCAGCAGCTTGTCGCCGAACTCGGACAGCTTGAAGAACCAGTTCTCCTCGCCGCCCGCCTTCTGCACGGGGCGCTTGCAGTCGGGGCACACCAATTCGCCCTCGTCGTTCTTCTCGAGGTCGCTCTCGGCGTAGTAGGTTTCCTCGTGCACGCAGTACCAGCCTTCGTAGCTGCCCTTGTAGCACCAGCCCTTGTCGTAGAGGTCCTGCCAGAACTTCTGCACGGTAACGGCGTGGCGCGGCTCGGTGGTGCGCACGAAGTCGGTGTAGGTGATGCCCAGCATATCCCATGCGTCGCGGAATGCGGGCTCCATGGAATCGCACCAATCCTGCGGGGTCATACCCTTGTCGGCAGCGGTGTCGGCCACCTTCTGGCCGTGCTCGTCCATGCCCGTCACGAACGCCACGTCGTAGCCGTTCATGCGCTGGTAGCGCGCCACGGTGTCGGCGGCGATGGTGGTGTACGCGGTGCCGAGGTGCGGGGCCGCGTTGACGTAGTAGATGGGGGTGGTGAACGAGTAGGTTCCCTTTGACATGGTGCTTCCTCACATTTCGGGGCCGCGCGGCGCATGATGCCTCGTCAGCCGGCTTTCGAGCGCCGCCGCTCATGATGCGGCGCGCTTGGACGACGCGCGCCAACCAGCATTCGTTCGCCAGTTGGCAAGCAACTGGATATTCTAGCACGAGGAAACGCTTCGACCCCTCGTCCCCGCAGATCGCACGCGAATGTTTCACGCCCGCGATGCAAAGGAATCCCGAACCTTGCCGCAACGTGCCCCAAACCTTAAGAAATGCTTACAGCACGCTTAAGTTTCACTTGCGTTGCGCCAGCACCGGTAACCGCGGCGGCACGACACCGTATACTGGCCGAAACGAAGGAAGCACTCACCGATGGCGAAGGAGGACCGATGCAGACGAACCCCGCGCGACGCTTCGCGTCGGCTGTCGCTTCCCTGCTCGGCTGCCTCCTTCTCATCGCGCTGTTCATGGTACAGCTCCGGTACACGGGCTACGAATCGGGGCTCGTTCCCGTCGCGCACGCCAATGGAAACGCGGTCGTCGCGCACGTCCCCGCTTCCCCGCGCACCACCGTCACCGCCGAATACTGCAGCGAGGTGGTGGCCGCCCTCGACCCAAACAACCCGTCAGGACGAACATCCACGCAGCTGACGTTCGACGACTCCTGGTTCTTCCACGACGCCCGCACCTACCAGCACGATCTGGCCACGGCCTGTTCCGTGTTGGCGGCGGTGTGCAATTCCGAATCCCAGTACTACGACGGCGTGGCCGGTTCGCTGCCCTACGCCGAGCGGACGCTTGGCGCGCTGGGATTCCACGACGTGCGCACCGAGTCGTACGCGATGCGCAGCAGCGTCCTCGACGAGGTCAGCTCACTGTTGGTGGGATCGAGCGACGTGGCCGCGTACACGTTGGCCAGCAAGACCATCGCTTCGGACGGCGACGGGAAGCCCGTCACGCTTCTGTTCGTGGGCATCCGCGGCACGTACGGCGCAGAGTGGCTCAGCAACTTCAACTTCCTGGGCGCCGGCTCCGACGATGCCGACCACCGCGGGTTCAAAGCGGCCGAGGAAGAGGTCGAGAAAGCAGTGCGCTCCTACGCGAGCGATCTGGGCATCGACCCCGCTCACACGCGCATTCTCATCACAGGGCACAGCCGCGGCGGGGCCATCGCGAACCTGCTGGCCGCCGACCTCGGCGACCCGGACGACGACGCGTCGGCGCTGGCGCCCTCGTCCGGCATCTACGCTTACACGTTCGCCGCCCCGTGCGCCACGCGCGCTGACGACCGGCACGATCCGAGGTTCGGCAACATCTTCAACGTGGTGAACGAGGCGGACATCGTCACGCAGCTGCCGCTTTCCTCCTGGGGTTTCGGACGCTACGGCTCCACCATCACGCTGCCCAGCACCGTAAGCGTCGACTTCGACGATTCGTACGCCATCGTGCAGACCGCCTACCAGCGCAACACCGGCTACGCGTTAGGATGCGACGAGGACGACTTCGCCACGCTGAGCACGTTCGGCTCCACGGCATCCACCCGCGTGCCCACGCTCGACGCGCTGGTCAGCCCATTGGGCATCGTCGGTGCCGTGCAGTCGCTCCTCGGCCTCGACCTTTCGGCCGCGCTGACCGCCCACTACCCCGACACGTACATCGCCTGGATGCAGGCCGGCGCGGCCGATCAGCCGGCTTCGGCCTGATTGAGGGCACGGAGCGCCGCGAGCGAGGGCAACGGTCGACGTTCCGTAGATTGCGCGCCCGGACGGCATGCGGTACCGTGGACGACGAGGTGATACGCATGCAAACCGACCGACGCAAGGAATTGCGAGACGCATACAAGAGCCGCCGCCCCGACATGGGCGTGGTTGAACTGCGCTGCACTGCCACGGGCCAGCACTTTCTGGGCATCACGCGCGACGCGGCGAAGGAGCTCAACAGCCTGCGGGCGAAGCTGAACGGAGGCGGGCACCCGAACCGTCCGCTGCAGCAGCTGTGGAGCGAGCACGGCGAGAACGGCTTCGACTTTCACGTGGCGGACACGCTGGAGTACGAGAACCCCGAAGACGTCTCGGCCGACGACCTGCAAGCCCTACGCGACCTGCTGCTGGCCGAAGACCCCGAAGCCTGCAAGATCTGGAAGTGAGCCAGGCGCGTCCGTCGATCCTAGACGCGCCCTTGCACGCGCCTCACTCGAAGTAGAACAGATCCTCGAACTTCTTGTCGAGCGCGATGCAGAGGACGAGGGCCAGCTTTGCCGTAGGGTTGAACAGGCCCGTCTCGATGGACGAGATGGTCTGGCGCGAGACGCCCACGAGCCCCGCGAGCTCTGCCTGCGAAAGCCCCGCCTCGGCGCGCGCCGCCTTCAGCCGGTTGCAGAGTTCGAGCTCGCCGTCGTTGTCATGCACATCGTCGAATCCGAGAGACGGTAGCTTGATCATGAAGTGCCCCTACATCGTCGCGAATATATGGTGGACGACGACGCTGATGACCGCGACCGTCACCAAAACGCCCGCACCCAACGCGGTTTTGTAACGAAACTGGTAGAACTGGTAGAAGTTCATGGCGGCTATGCCCGACATGACAATGGCGAACGACACATCCGTGCTCTGACCATGAAGCGAATCCCACAAGAACAACAACGCCCATACCACCATCATCACGGAGAGCATAAGGTAGCTCGCACGCCATTGCATCAGCTTGAACCGCTCGTCCATTCCGTCGTTGTCCCGACGGCTCTTCTCCAGAATCTCGTCCTTGTTCATGGCTGCCTCCTTCTGCATCGCCCGTTCGCTTCCGGATGTTTCACGTGAAACATTTGTACTCATGCCTCACCAAGCACGCAAAAAGCTTCTCGGTGGCGAAAAACCTCCGAATTCGGAAGTTTGAATCCCTGATCGCAGCGATACGCGGCTACCCACTCTGCAAAATACCTGGTCGCGAGCCGACATCCTCAATCACGTTGGACTTGCCACCGAATCGGACCGCGCTCACCTTCCGAATTCGATTGCTTTTTGCCAACTGGGCATCCTCGTACGGCATCCCAAGGTTTTCATTGGTTCATTCTGCCAAGTTTTCTTATCACAATGTCAAGTATACTTATCACGAAGAGGAAATGCAAGGCAAGCGTTGCAGATCCGGAACCGCGCATGGCACTCTTTTGCTACCATGCTCGTCATGGAAACGAACGAACCCACACCCACGACGGAAGCGGCCGAAAGCGGCACGCCCGTCGCCGCGCGCCGCAAGCCGCGCAAGCTCGTCGTCGCGCTGACGGCCCTCGCCATCCTGCTGTGCGTGCTGGCAGCCGCGTTCTTCGCGTACGCGAGCGACTCGTACCACGACCTCGACGCGAACCATCGCAACCTCGTGTCGACCGAGACGCTGCCCGTTCAGCAGGGAGACAACTACCTTGCGTTCGGCGACCCGAACGCAGCCGTCGGCCTCGTGTTCTACCCCGGCGCGAAGGTGGAATACAGCGCGTACGCGCCGCTCATGCGCGATCTGGCCGAGCGCGGCTACCTGGCCGTAGTGGTCCAGATGCCGTTCAACTTCGCGTTCTTCGACATCAACGCAGCCGACCGCGTGCGCGCGGACTTCCCCGACGTGGGCACCTGGTGGGTGGGCGGCCACTCGCTGGGCGGCTCGATGGCGGCGCAGTACGCGGTCGACCATGCCGGCGACGGCACGCTCGACGGCCTCGTGCTGTTGGGATCCTACTCCGCCAGCGACCTGTCGAGCACGAACCTGGGCGCCATCTCCCTGTACGGCTCGAACGACCAGATGCTCAACCGCGCCAAGCTCGAGGACAACGCCGACCTGCTGCCCAAGGGAGCCGAAACCGTGGAGATCGAAGGCGGCAACCATGCCGGCTTCGGCGCCTACGGCCCGCAAAGCGGCGATGGCGAAGCCAGCATCACCCCCGCGGAACAGCAGAGCCAAACCGCCGACGCCATCGACCGCTACATCAGGGCCCGCTACGCCGAGCCGTCCCTGGCAGCCGCAGCATAGCGCGAACCACGCTCAGCCGAGCCGCCTCTAGCGCGTTTTCCGCTGCGGGCGCGGCAGAAACGCCATGCCCACGACGAAGCCCACGACGATGACGGCCGCCTGCACTTCGAAGCTTAAAGCGAAACCGCCGACGTCGATGCCTAGCTCGTTGGAAGATGCGAGCGCCATAACCGTGATAAGCGCCGACGACGAGAGCGCACCGAAGATCTGGCGAAACGACGTGATGATGGCCGTGCCTTGCGCGATGTCTTCAAGAGACAGCGCCGCGCAAGCGTGAGCGGTCATCGGCATCATGAGGCATGCGACCCCCACCGTGCGCACGCCGTACAACACGGTTATCGCCCACTCGGGCGTACCCGCGTCGCACGCCGCGAACGCCAGCGTGCCCGCAGCCAGCACCGCGCATCCCACCGCAACGAGCGGCCTTGGACCGTAACGGTCGAGCAGGCGTCCCGTCACCGGGTTCAAGAACCCTAGCAGCACCGCGCCCGGCAGGATAGTCAGCCCCGACACCGTGGCGCTGCCGCCCTGCACGTCCTGTACGAACAACGGCACCATGATGGAACCGACCATGAACGCCATCTGGGACATCATCACCAGCACAGTGGCTATCGCGAACGTGCGGTTGCGAAAGCACGACAGTTTGAGCAGCGGCTGCTCGATGCGCGCCTGACGCCTCGCGAACACGAAGAGCGCAAGCGCGCCGCCTGCGAGCGCCGCCAAAGACACAGGATCGAACGCAGCGTCCGACTCCATAACCGTGGTCCCCAGCATGATGCCGCAGAAGCCAAGCGTGTACAAAAGCCCCGAAGGCACGTCGAACCGCTCGCGCGACCCTTCGCGCTTCACCACGTCGGACAGCACGAAGAACGACAGCACCACAACCACCGCCGACACCGCGCCCAAGATGACGAACACCGAGCGCCAGCCCCAGAAGTCGATGAGGAAGCCGGATACGGTGGGCCCGATGGCCGGCGCGAAGCCGATGATGAGGCCCACCAGACCCATCGCACGGCCGTACTCGCTTTTGGGGTACACTGACAGCGCCACCACCTGGATAAGCGGCAGCGCGATGCCCGCGCCGCCGGCTTGCAGCAGGCGCGATGCCAACAGCAGCGGATAATTCGGTGCGACGAGCGCGGCCGCGCAACCTGCGACGAAGCACACCATGGCTGCGATGAATAGCTTCTTCGAATCAACGCGATGCACCAGATAAGCGGTCATAGCCGAGATGAGGCCAAGCGTGAAGATGTAGGACGTGGTGAGAAGCTGGCCGAGCGAGGCGCTCACGGAGTACTCGTGCATGATGGTGGGAAGCGCGGCTATCATCATGCTCTGCGAGATGCACGCGGCGGTGGTGCCCGACATCATGACCGCAAGCACGATGGTGCGCTGTCTCTTCGGCAAGCCGTCGGATACCCCTTGCGCGGTATCACCCGCGCTGCCATAGTTCCGTTCTCGCTCTATCGCCTGTGCGCTTTCCATAGTTCCATGATAGCAGCGTGCGCAAGCGGTTTGCGAAGGATGCACACATTCCACGAGCAGGCCTGGGCAAGGCCAGTCGCGCCCGCGCCCCGGACGCTCGCCCGCGCCCGACGGTGACCGCCGTGCCGGACGCTCGCCTGCGCCCGACGGAACCCCACCGTGCCGGACGCTCGCCCGCAGCTGCGAGGCCGACCTGGGCGCAAAACGCCCCCCCCATGGCAATCGCGAAGCGGTTTCGACGCGCCGCATCGCCTCGTCCGACCGCATAACCCCAGGTGGCATAATCCGCACGCAACCACCGATGCCCGACAGCACCGCCGAAATTGTCATGGGAACCGTTTTTCGCCCAACACGCTGCCCGACGACGGTCGAGCCGGGGTGGCCGGTCGCGACGAACGCGCAACCATGACCCAGCTACCAAGCGAATGGGTCGATGTCACGAAAATCCTCCCGTCGCGGTAAAAACGAGTCGGTTTGGTAATCATACTATGTTGCTTACATTTCTGATTCGAACACCCGACCTGGGAGGACGCGCTTGAGAAGGTTCAGCAGCCCAAGAAGGTGGCGGTCGGGCGCCCTTCAGGATTACCCAACCGTTCCGTTTTTACCGCGGAAGCCCGAACGTCCCGTCAAGCGGCCCGCCGGCCACGCGCAGAAGGGCATCGGGAACGCGCTCGGACGAACGCAGGGCACGACCTGCGGCTTTCATACGGTGCACGCGGGCGTATCGAGATCGACCCGCGCATTCCGAGCCGGCGCGTAATGCGCGCCGCGCACGGACGCGACCCGCGCCCTTCGGGGTGGCGCTCAGCACTCGGTGCTCGCCACGCTTGGGCGCCTACGGGCGCGGCGCTACCAAGGCCCTAGCGCAGCTTCGCGCGCCGATCTCGCCAGTCGGGCATGAAGGCGTCCATGAGCGCTTTGAAGCGGGAGCCGTGGCCGCGTTCCAGCAGGTGGCACAGCTCGTGCACCACCACGTACTCCAAGCACTCGGGCGGATAGAGCGCCAAACGCACGTTGATGCAGATGCGGCCCGTGGCGGGTTGGCAGCTGCCCCAGCGGCTGGTCATGTTGCGGTACGCCAGCTTGCCCGCCTTCACGCCCATGATAGGCTCCCACGCCTCCACCAGCGCGGGCACGCACGCCTCCACCACGGCGCGCCACGCCGCCACCTCCTCGGGCCCCGCCTCGGCCGCCACGGCGGCGGGCGAGGCGGCAACCTGCGCGAGCTTCGCGTCGATCCACGGGCGCTTCTCGCGGACGAACCTCTCGATGTCGCGATCGCGCACGTACGCCGGCGCCGACACCTCTACGAACCCGCCGCCGCGATGCACGCGCAGGTTGAGGTTCTTGA
>NZ_DBFEGU010000482.1:0-16272 GCF_048329335.1 Eggerthella sp.
TTGTCATCCTGAGCGCAGCGCCGTAAGGCGCGGGGTCGAAGGATCCCGTGCGGTGCCAACTGGAAGCGCCGCAGCTGCCGCCGCACGGGATCCTTCGACCCCGCGCTTAGCGGGTCTCCCTGCGCTCGCTTCGCGCGCTCGGGAGTTCGACAGTCTGCTGGCCTGTCGAATGCTGCGCTCGCTCAGGACGACAGCGGGCGTCCCTCCGCGTGGAGCTCGACGCGGTCGAGGAGGTCTTGCTTGTCGACGGCGCTGCTCTTCTGGTACACGTTGTGGATGTAGCCCTTGATGGTGTTCGGCGACAGCCCCAGCTCGTCGGCGATGTACGTGCGCGTGCGGCCTTGGCACAACAGGATCAGCACGTCGGTTTCACGGGCGGTGAGGGCATGGGCGGCGGCGAACGAGCGCAGCAGATCGACTTGCATCGTGCGCACGTCGCTCGTCTCGGGTACAGGCGACGACGACGGCGCTTCCTTCTGCGCGCGTCGGGTTTCCAGCCGCTTCGCCACGATGGGGTTGAGCGCCAGCACGAACAGCGACACAAGTGAGATGAGCGCGAGTCCCGTCACCAGCACATCCTGCGCGATCACCGCCGCGCCGAACGCGACGCCTCCGAGGATCAGCAGCGCCGACGCCCCCAGCGCAACGCTCAGGTACACCCACATTGATACGTGGTCGCGTTCGCCCAGCAGGCACACGGCGATGCGAACGTTCATGCCCGACAGGTAGAACGCCACGAACACGAGCACCGCCGCAATCACGTGCACGATGGGCGAAGTGATGAACGGCAGCGCGATCAGCGCCACGGCCACGATGGGGAACAGGATGTCGTACAAATCGCCCACCGACAACGCGTGCTTCTTGCGCACCACGTACGCCAGCATGATGCCGGCTGCCAGCAAGATGTCCAGCACGGCCTGCGCGGCGATGGGCACGGGCTCCTCGACCACGGTTGCCACCTGGCTCACCGCGCCGAACACGAACGAGAACACCGCCAGGTACGACACCGCTTTCACGAAGTCGCCCGCGCCGCCCTGCGCGAGGCTGACGCGCCGCGCCGTTGCATCCATCGGTGCCGTGCGCGCAAGCGGCAACGCCGAAACCACGATGATGGCCAGCGCGAACAGCAGCTCGAAGGTGCCCGATGCGACGAAGATGACGGCCGCCACCGCCCCGCCGCACAGAAACGACAGCGGCACGGTGCGCGCAAGCGACACCTGGCCGCGCTCGTGTAGGCTGGTGATGCGCGCCATCCATGCAAGCTCGGCGGTGGCCAATCCGTAGCCGATCAGGCTCGAGGCGGCGATGGCGTACGGCCAGCCGCCCTCGATGAGCCCCACCAGCCGCGCGAACATGAGGGCGTTGCCCAGGAAGGCTGCGGCGAAGGCGCTGACGATGCGCGCGCGGCGCGTGGGCTTGCGGCGCAGAGCGTAGGCCAGCGCGGTGCCGGCCATCGTCAGCGCGTACGCGAGGAAGAACAGTGCGCCGAACGCATCGCCCGCCCCGTGCGACAGGCTCATCTCCTGAAGGAACGTGCTGGAGATCATGAGGGGGAACGTCAGCCCGCACACGATGCCGTATCCCACGGCGCTGCCCGCGAGCGTGCGTTTCGCGCCCGCGGATTCCGGCTTGGTTTCGTGCTGCATATCCCCTCCCTCCTCGTTCCCCGTATTCTACTCGACGCGCGCGCCGAGTAGCGGACAGGTTTCGCGCGCATGCAAAACGCATAGCGCATCGGAAGGGAGAGCGGACGGTGGCGTACGAATGTTTCACGTGAAACATTCGCGTTCCGACGCGGGAGGGCCTCGGCGAGGACGGCATCGCGACCTGCCAGGCCATCATTCCGCGCCAGCATTCCTCCTCTGCTCGCGGGCCTCGTTCGGGCGTTGGCGGGCTTCCCCACGAGTGCGCGACGCTCTGCTGACCGTTCGGTTTCCGTGTGCTGCGGCCGCATGCTCGTCCGCGCGACCGCGACCATACTGGAAAGGATCACGCAGCGATAAGGAGCAGGCATGGAAGGCATAGACCGGACGGCGCTCGCGCCCGCGGACGCGGCGCGCGTGCACGAAAGCGACGAACCCGAAACCACCCCGCTGACCTCGACCGTCGACGATGCCGAGCGCGCGGCGGCCTTTGATGCGCCTTCGACCGCAGCACGCTCCGGCCATGTCTCGGCCTCGGCCACGTCCGACGCGGCCCGCGACGCGGCGGCGCGCACCCGCGCGCACGAGCTTGCCGCAGCGTCGGCGCGGCAGGGCGGCGTGCCCGCGAGCGAGCCCAAACCCGAGCATTCGCGCGGCGTGGCCGCCGTGTTCGCTGGCTTGCTGCTGGCCATGTTCGTCAGCACGCTGTCCGAGACGGTGACGGCCACCGCGCTTCCCACCATCGTGGGCGATCTGGGCGGCGTCGACCATATGCAGTGGGTGACCACGGCGTACATCCTGGCGTCCACCGTCATGATGCCAATCTACGGCAAGCTGGGCGACCTGTTCGGCCGCAAATACCTGTTCATCATCGCGCTGTCCATCTTCATCGTGGGGTCGGCCACGTGCGGGCTCGCGCCCAGCATGGACGGCCTCATCGCGGGCCGCGCCGTGGAGGGGCTCGGCGGAGGCGGCCTTATCATCCTGGCGCAAGCTACCATCGCCGACATCATCCCGCCGCGTCAGCGAGGGAAGTACATGGGCCTCATGGGCTCGGTGTTCGCGGTGTCCACGGTGGTGGGGCCGCTGTTGGGCGGCTGGTTCGTGCAGGTGACGGGGTGGCGCTGGCTGTTCGCGTTCAACATCCCGCTGGCGCTGCTGGCCATCGCGGCCGTGGCGTTCTTCCTGACGAAGCCCGTGCGGCGCGACGACCGCCCGCCTATCGACATCGGCGGCATGATGGCCATGGCCGTGTCGGTGTCGTCGCTGGTGCTGGCCACGGCGTGGGGCGGCACGCTGTTTCCGTGGATCTCGCCGCAGATATTCGCGCTGTTCGCGCTGTTCTTCGTGGCGGCGGTTGCGTTCGTACTGGTGGAACGCAAGGCGAAGGAGCCCATCATCCCCATGCTGCTGTTCAAGAACCGCAACTTCGTGGTGTGCACGGTCACCGGAATGTTCATCATGCTGGGCATGATGGGAACCATATCGTACCTGCCCACGTACTTCCAGATCGTCGAGGGGCTGGCGCCCGAGCAGGCGGGTCTCATGACGGTGCCGATGATGGCGGGCGTGCTGATCACGGCGGTGGGCACGGGCTTCCTCGCCACGAAAACGGGCCGCTACAAGTGGATGCCCATCGCGTCGTGCGCCGTGACGGCCGTGGGGTTCGTGCTGCTGTCGCAGCTGACCGTGGGCACGCCGCTGGTGGTGACGGGCGTGTTCCTGTTCGTGCTGGGCTTCGGCATCGGTCTGGGCCAGCAGATCCTCGTGCTCATCGTGCAGAACGAGTTCCCGCACGCCATCGTGGGCACGGCGACGGCGGCGAACAACTTCTTCCGGCAGATCGGCTCCACGCTGGGCGCGTCGCTGGTGGGCGCGCTGTTCACGTCGCGCCTGACTGCCGACTTGGCCGCCAAGCTGCCGCACGTGGACAACATCAACATGAACCGCATCACGCCCGATTTCGTGCAGCACCTCGACAGCGGCACGCGCGCCATCATCACCTCGGCGTACAGCGACGCGCTCGTGCCTATCTTCCTGTACGTGGTGCCGTTGCTAGTGGTGGGCTTCGTGCTGATGCTCACGCTCAAGGAGCACCCGTTGGCCACGAAGGTGAACCACACCGGCCACCCTGGCGACACGGTGTAGAGCGAGACATCAACCTACCGGCGCAGCTGCCAGAAGGCTACGGCGCTGGCGGCGGCCACGTTGAGCGAGTCCACCCCGCAGGCCATGGGGATGCGCACGGTGTAGTCGCAGCGGGCGATGGTGTCGTGCGCGAGGCCGTCGCCCTCGGTGCCGAACACCAGCGCCAGGCGCTCCTCGGCGTTGAGGGCGGGATCGTCCAGCGGCACCGAGTCGTCCGTCAACGCGAAGGCTGCGGTCTTGAAGCCCAGCTCATGCAGCAGCGGCACGCCGTCGGGCGCCCAGCCGCCCGTGCCCGTCGCGCCCGCGCCGGCCTCTTCGCCGATGCGCGTCCACGGCACTTGGAACACCGTGCCCATCGACACGCGCACGGCGCGCCGGTACAGCGGATCGTAGCAGGCGGGCGTCACCAGCACGGCGTCGATGCCGAGGGCTGCGGCCGAGCGGAAGATGGCGCCGACGTTCGTGTGGTTCGTGATGTCTTCCAGCACCGTGATGCGCCGCGCTCCGCGTACGATATCGGCCACGCTGGGCAGCTGCGGGCGGCGGAACGCTCCCAGCGCGCCGCGCGTCAGCTCGAACCCGGTGAGCTTCGTCAACTCGTCGTGCGGTGCGACGAACACGGGGACGCCGTCGCCCCAGCGCGCGGAGATCTCGTCGATGATCGGCTGCATCGCGGGCAGCCATTTCGCTTCCATGAGCAGCGACAGAGGCTCCATGCCAGCCGCCAGCGCGCGCTCAATCACCTTGCCCGACTCGGCGATGAACAGCGCTTTCTCCGGCTCCAGCTTGCTGCGCAGCTGCGCCTCGGTCAGCCGCGCGAACGCATCCAGCCGCGGATCGTCCAGCGTTTCCACGTTCTCGATCATCGGGCTGCCTCCTCGAAGCATGCCTCGCGCACTCCGCCCGCCACGTCTGCGACGTTCGCCAGACCGCGTTCGCAGAATTCGTCGCAGGTCATGATGTGGGCGCCGATGAAGGCCATGTCCTCGATGTTCGCCGCCTGCACCTCCGGCGTGCGCGACGACGTGCAGTCTTCCAGCAGCACCACATTGTAGTCGAGCGACAGCGCGTCGTAGCAGGTGGTGCGGATGCAGTTCGGCGTGGTGGTGCCGATGAGCACGACGGTGCCCACGCCCAGGCGGCGAAGCACCAGGTCCAGCTGCGTGGCGAAGAACGCGGAGAAACGCGGCTTCGCGATCACGCGGTCGCCCGGCTGCGGCGCCAGCGGTTCGTACTCGTCCAGCGTGCGCGGGCTGGCGCAGGCGCGCGACACGGGCTTGCCGCCTTCCACCCAGCCGCGATGCCGCGCGGCTTCCACATCCGAGCCGTCGGCAGCGTACTCGCGGATGGCGTGGAACACGGGCATTCCCAGCTCGCGCGCTCGGTTGAGCGCTCGCGTGCAGGCGGGCACGGTGGCTGCGGCTCCCGCCACGCATAGCGCCGACGAGGAGTCGAGGAACCCGTGTTGCATGTCGATGATGATGAGGGCTGCTTTGCGCGGGTCGATCATAGGGCGCTCCTTCGCACGATCTCGAACTGGTTCCTATTGTAGTCGATGAGGCCGTCCCTTTTCATCCGCGACAGCTCGGCGCACATGGCACTGCGGTCCACCGACAGGTAGTCGGCCAGCTCCTGGCGGTCGAACGGGATGACGAAGCGGCTGGCGTGCGCGGCTTCCGCCTGGTCGGAGAGGTACGACAGCAGCTTGGCGCGCGTCGTGCGCTTCGTGGTGTGCTCGATTTTGCGCGTCAGCGCGTGGGTGCGCTTCGCCACGATGCCCAGCAGGTTGCGGATGAGCCGGGCGTGGAACGCGCACGACGACGGGCACATGGTGGTCACGCGCCCGATGTCCAGGAACAGCACGGTCGCGTCTTCGGCTGCCACCACGTTGATGTCGAAGGCCAGGTCGGGCTCGCAGGCATACACTTCGGCGAACGATTGGCCCGGTCCGAACGATGCGAGGATGCTGCGGTTGCCCCAGTAGTCCTCCTTCTCCAGCCGTACCGAGCCTTCCAGCATGATACCCATCGCCGTGGTGCGGTCGCCCACGCGGAAGAGGTAGGAGCCTTTGGGGAATGTGCGCTTCCGCGCGCCCAGGCACTGCAGCATGGGCGCGAGGTCGGCGGCGTCGATGTTCGCGAACAGGGGCGATCGGCCGATGAGGGGCAGGTGGTGTTCCATAGGGCTCCTTTGTTGTAAATACAACGGAAATGCTTGAACCAGTATCGTAGGGTAAGCGTCATCAGGCAAGCAAGCGATGACCGAGCGCTGCGCACTGCACCGTGAACGGCATGCGGCGCGAAGGGGGGCAGTCCCCTTTCGCGCCGCTCTGGCGGGGTTTGAGCGCAGGCGCAAGAGAGGACGAGACATGGGCGATACGGCGACGATGTTCTGCTTCCAATGCGAGCAGACGGCTGGATGTACTGGCTGCACCGGGGCGACCGGCGTGTGCGGCAAGCAGGCGAGCACGGCTGTTTTGCAGGACGAGGTGACGGGCGCGCTCGTTGCTCTGGCGCGAACCGTACGTGCTGCGGGGATGAACGGGGACGCGCGGCGAACGGCGGACGATCTTGCGATGGAAGGTTTGTTCGCTACGCTGACGAACGTTGATTTCGACGATGCGGCCTTGGCCGACCTCCTCGCGCGCGTCCATGCCGAGCGCGATTCCGTTGCAGCGTCGGCGCAGGTGGGGGCTGCGCCCGACTACGATCTGGCCATGCTGTGGAACGCACCCGAGGACGCGCGTTCGCTCAAGTCGCTGGTGCTGTTCGGTCTGCGCGGGCTGGCGGCCTACGCCTATCATGCAGCGGCGCTGGGCTATCGCGACGACGCGGTGTCGTCCTTCCTGCATGAAGGCTTGGCCGCGCTGGCCGACGACGAGGCCGACGCCGACGTGTTGCTGCCGCTGTCGCTCAAGGTGGGCGAGGTGAACCTGCGCTGTATGGAGTTGCTCGATCGGGCGAACACCGAGACGTTCGGCACGCCGGAGCCCACCACGGTGACGCGCGCGGTGGAAGCCGGCCCCTTCATCGTGGTCTCTGGTCACGACCTGCACGACCTCAAGCTGCTGCTCGATCAGACGGAAGGCCGCGGCGTGAACGTCTACACGCACGGCGAGCTGCTTCCCGCGCACGCGTATCCCGAGTTGAAGCGCTATGCCCACCTCAAGGGCAATGTGGGAACCGCATGGCAGAGCCAGCGCGTCGAGTTCGCCGACCTGCCCGCGCCCGTCCTGTTCACCACGAACTGCCTCATGCCGCCGGCGGCCTCCTACGCCGACCGCGTGTTCACCACCGGTCCTGTGGCGTACCCCGGCATGATGCACGTTGAGGCTGCGCCCGACGGCGGGAAAGACTTCGAGCCGCTCATCCAGCGTGCGCTGGAGCTGGGCGGTTATGCGGCTGCAACCGATACGACCGGCACGTTCACCACGGGCTTCGGCCACAGCGCCGTCCTCGGCGTGGCCGACACCGTGGTCGACGCGGTGAAGCAAGGCGCCATCAGCCGTTTCTTCCTTGTGGGCGGCTGCGACGGTGCGCGTCCGGGCCGCAGCTACTTCCGCGACTTCGTGCAGCAGGCTCCCGACGACAGCATCATCCTGACGCTGGCGTGCGGCAAGTTCCGCTTCAACGACCTGGACTTGGGCACTATCGGCGGTCTGCCGCGCATCATGGACATGGGTCAGTGCAACGACGCGTACGGCGCCATCCGCGTGGCCGTGGCGCTGGCCGAGGCGTTCGACTGCGGCGTGAACGACCTGCCGCTGACGCTGGTGCTGTCGTGGTACGAGCAGAAGGCCGTGTCCATCCTGCTGACGCTGTTGCATCTGGGGATTCGCGGAATCTACCTGGGTCCGACTCTGCCCGCATTCGTGTCGCCCGGCGTGTTGGATGTGCTGGTGCGCGAGTTCGACGTCCGCCCCATCACCACGCCGGAGGAGGACTTGAAGGCGATTTTGGCGTAGCTCCCGACCATGCGTGCGAAGGAGCGAAGCGAGGTGCTAAAAACGAAATTGAGTTGAGAATCCGGCGGGTATTCCGAAGTTTTCTCAATTGGTTTGAGAAAACTTCGGAACGTTTCAAAGCGGAGCTGTACCAAGCGCGTCAAAGCGTGTCAAAGGGACGGGTGATTTGACACGCCTTCGATACGCTCACGAATGGCGCGAAAGGGGACTGTCCCTTTTCGCGCCACTTAGATATCCACGCCCAGGAACTGCTTCACCAGGATGCCGATGACGAACGACAGCGCCGCCACGCCCAGGCTGATGCCGGCCATCTGGCCGAATCGTTTCTTGAACGGAAGATCCTGCGCCACCGAGAGATAGTAGTTGAACACCACGAGTATCAGCAGCACGATGACTACCATGGTACCCATGGCCCACAGGTAGTGCGACTCGTCGAACAGCAGGTACGGCAGAATCAGCAGCGCTACCGTCACGAGGTAGGCGACGCCCGTGTACGAAGCCGACTTCAGCGCGTCGGGACGCCCCTCGCTCTTCGACGACAGGTACTCGCTCGACGCCATCGACAGGGTGGCTGCGATGCCGGTGATCAGACCCGAAAGCGCGATGAGACGCGTGTTCTGCATAGCCAGCGTCAGACCCGCCAGCGTACCGGTCATCTCCACCATGGCGTCGTTCATGCCCAGCACCATGCTGCCCACGTACGACAGGCGCTCCTCGTCCAGCATCGCCAGCAGCGCCTGCTCGTGCGATTCCTCGTCGGCGCGGATGCCCAGCGCCTCGGGCGCTTCTTTCGCCAGCTCCTCGTACGAGATCTGGGCCTTCTCCTCGCCCCGCTCCATCAGCTTGACGGCGAACGTGAAGCCGAACACGCGCGCGATAAGGGAGAATCGCAGCACCTTGCCGCGCTGGGGCTTCATCGCCTCGCCAGTGTAGCGCTGCCAGATGGCGGCGTGCTTCGCCTCCTCGTCGGCGATGCGCAGCAACGCGGCGCGGTTGCTCTCGTCCTTGGTGCCGGCCGCGATGCGCCGGTACACTTCGGATTCGGTCACCTCGTTCTGCTGGAAGATGCGAACCTGTGCGAGCGCTTCGGGGGAGAGCTGCGCGGTCGGGGCGGGTGCGGTATCGATCATGATGCTCCTCGCTGTTTCTTTTTCGGTTCGGCTGCCAGCATATCCGATTTTGCTATGTCGTGGCTGCTGTTTTCCGGTTGCGCCGCATCTTTCTCGCTCCGTGTCCGATCCCGTGCATCCGATGGTGCCGCCGGTGGCGAAAAAGGCTCGAATTCGGAAGTTTCGGAGCGTGCCGCAGGCGCTGCGAAAAACGCTCTTTCTCGTAATACCTGGTCATCGAAGTGCCCTTCATGGATACAGGCATGCCGTGCCCTCCTGAGGGGCGCGATGGTTTCCGAATTCGGCATCTTTTTGCCATTTCGAGCCCGGGGCGTTGCACGCTCTCAGGTCTGGGGCGTTGCACGCTTCACCCAGAGCAGCCACCCGAAGGCGGCCGCCATCAGCACGAGGCCTGCGGCGTCGAACAGGATGAAGCGCTCGATGCTGGCGGAAAGCGCGGCGTGGCCGGCGGGCAGCCCGAAGCGCAGCCACGATTCGCCGGCAAGGCCGATGGCCTGCTGCACCAGCACGATGACGGCCACGGCGCGGAAGCGCAGCGGGCTGGCGATGACGGCGGGGTAGGTGGCGTTCCACATGAGGAACGCGATGCCGAGGCCCTGCACGGCCGCGGCGCCCGGCACGCCCGCCACCTCGAACGACGGTGCGTAGGCATCGGGCCAAAGCACGAACGACGCCGCGCACTGCACGTTGATGGCAAACACCAGCAGAAACGCTGCGCGCGCCAGCCACGCGGCGCGGCGTACGCGCACGGGCAGGTCGTTCGTGTCGGCGGGTTGGTTCATACCGATATCCTTTCGCATTGTCGTGCAGCATACCACGCCCCTCGCGCGGCGGTATACTGCTGTTGAGCAACCGAAGAAAGGATCTCCATGACTGCCTCCGAACCCACGCCGCCCATCGCATCCCCGTCTCCTGCCGCGCCCCTCGCAAGCCAGCTTGCGGCCAACCCCTGCAGCCATCCGTCGTTCGACCAGTTCGTCGCCACCATCGCCGCGCTGCGCGCGCCGGACGGATGCCCGTGGGATCGCACGCAGACGCACCAGAGCATCGCGCACAACATGATCGAAGAGGCATACGAGGCGGTGGACGCCATCGAAGCCGCCGATGTCGCGCACCTGCGCGAGGAGCTGGGCGACGTGCTGCTGCAGGTGGTGTTGCAAAGCCAGATAGCTTCCGATGCCGGTGAGTTCGACATCAACGACGTGTGCGCCGACGTGAACGAGAAGATGGTCCGCCGCCATCCTCACGTGTTCGGCGAGGCGCAAGCCGCCAACGCCGGGGACGTGCTGGATCTGTGGGAACGGGTGAAGATGGCGGAGAAGGGCGCCGCCGACGAGGCGGCCGACGGTGCGGGCGAGCGGCGCGAAGGCCTGCTGGACGGCGTGCCCACCAGCTTCCCCGCGCTCATGCAGGCGCAGAAGATATCTCGCAAGGCCGCGGCCGCCGGGTTCGAGTGGGACTCGCTTGACGGCGTGTGGGAGAAAGTGCGCGAGGAAATCGCCGAGCTGCAAGAAGCCTACGCCGTCGCGCCCAAGGCGGCGAACGGCAAGGTGGACGCCGCGGCCGCTTCCGCAGGCGCGGCCGTCGACCCCGCCGCGGCCGAGGCGGCCGTCGCCGCCGTCGAGGACGAGCTCGGCGACGTGCTGTTCTCGCTGGTGAACGTGGGCCGCCGCATGGGCGTGGACGCAGAAGGTGCGCTGCGCTCCACCTGCCGCAAGTTCCGCGACCGATGGGCCTGGATGGAGCAAGCCGCCTGGCAGCAGGGTCGAACCATCGAAGACCTCTCCAGCGAAGAGCGCGAAACCCTGTGGAACGAGGCGAAGAAGCGCGAGCGATCGTAGGGTCGCCTCCTGTCGTCCTGGGCGCCCGCACCGCTTCGTTCGGGTCTCCGCTTCAACCCTTTGGCACATTTGATGGCGCAGGTGGGCGTAAAGCGCTAAACTGTATCCCCATCGTCATACATCCTACCAAGAAGGCGAGGAGGGCGATGCGTCCTGCATGGGAATTTGGAATCGAAAAAGACTCGCTGGAGGAAGAAAAAACCGACGGGGGGGGGGGGGCTCATTCGGGCCTTCTGAGCACGACGCCCTCTCGGGTCTTCTAAACCGCAGCGGATTCAACGTGCGCGTGCGCGCATTGATCGACGCCCATCCCGATGAGGCGTATGTTCTTGTGTACGGCGACATCGATCGCTTCAAGGCGTATAACGATCTGTTCGGCACTTCGGCGGGCGATAGCCTGCTCGCTGATATCGGCGAGATGATCCGCCGCAATCTGCCGAGCAATGCGGCGGCGGCTCGGTTGCGCGCCGATCATTTCATCGGCTGCTTCCCGCGTTCTCTGTTCGACGCCGATCGCATGCTCGCCGTGTTCAACGACTGGTTCGCTGCCTATCGTCAGGACTTCACCTTCTTCGTTCGCATGGGGGTGTATTCCATCGACGATCCCGAGCTGGACGTCAACCTCATGTGCGACCGTGCGCTCTTGGCGCTGCGCGCCGCGAAGAGCGGTTCTGCGGGCAGCCGCTATGTGCTGTACGACGAGACGCTGCGTGCGTCGCTGCTGAAGGAGCAGCAGCTGGCGGGCGAGATGACTACCGCGCTCGACCGGGGGCAGTTCGTGCCGTTCTTCCAGCCTCAGTACTGCTATGCGACCGGCCGTATGATCGGCGCCGAAGTGCTCGCGCGCTGGAAGCATCCCAAGCGTGGTCTGCTGGGTCCCGCCGAGTTCATTCCCGTGTTCGAGCGCAACGGCCTCATCTCCCGCTTCGATTACTATATGTGGGATCAGGCGTGCCGCTGCCTGCGCGCGTGGATCGACGCGCACGGTCGCGACGCCGTGCCGCATCTGTCGGTGAACCTGTCGCGCGCCGACATCTATCGATCCGACCTGTGCTCGTATCTCAAGGGGCTCGTGGAGCGCTACGATGTGCCGCCCAGCCTGCTGAACCTCGAGATCACCGAAAGCGCGTACATGGAATCGCCTGACCAGCTGGTTGGAGCCGTCATGGAACTGCGCCGCGCCGGCTTCACCGTGGAGATGGACGACTTCGGCAGCGGATACTCGTCGCTGAACACGCTGAAAGACGTGCCTGTGGACGTGTTGAAGCTGGACATGGGCTTCCTCGATGCGCACGAGAGCTCGCGCGGCGGCCTCATCCTCGCCTCCATCGTGCGCATGGCGCGCTGGCTGAACCTGCCCGTCATCGCCGAGGGAGTGGAAACCCAGAAGCAGGCAGCATACCTGGCCAGCATAGGGTGCGAGTACATGCAGGGCTATCTGTTCTCGCGTCCGGTAGATCGCGAGACGTTCGAGCGCATGTTGATGGACGGCGGTCGAGAGTCCGTCAAGCGGCCGATCATTGAGAATCTGCAGGATGATGCATCCGAGTTTTGGAACGCGGATTCCCCGGTAACCCATTTTTTCAACAGCTACGTGGGCGCCGCCGCCATCGCCGAATACGACAACCGAACGTTGGAGATCGCGCGTGCGAACCATCAGTTCGCTGAGCTGTTCGGCATGCTCGATGATTTGGACGCGGCGGAGAGGATACGCAAGGACCTGCTGACGCAGCTGTTGGACGAGGATCGTGCCGCGCTGCATGAGGCTATTTTGCGCGCGGTGCGCGATCGCGGCGACTCCGAGAGCGAGCTGCGTTTCCGCAGCGGCGGACGAGGGCGTTGGATCCGTGTCCGCATCCGTCTGCTCTCGCGCGCGGGCAATCTCAGCAACCTCTATTTGCTTGCCGAGGAAACCACTCAGGAGCAGGCTTTGCGCGATCGGCTGGCTGCCACGCGCGACACCATTCCGGGCGGTCTGGCGTTCTACGAGGTGGCGGATCGCATTCGTCTGTTGGATTTCAGCGATGCCGCTGCCGATATGATCGGCTACACTCGCGAGGAATACCAGGCCCGCACGTTGGACGACGCGCTTGCGGTGGTGCATCCGGAAGATCGCGCACGCGTCGAAGCGGTGGCTGCCGAACTGGATGCGGGTGCGTCGCGGTCGTCGTGCACTATGCGCGTTCTGCGCGGCGACGGCAAGGTGGCGTGGCTGCATCTTTCAGCGTCGACGATGTATCGAGACGAGACGGCGCTGTACGTGGTGGCCGTGCTCATCGACGTGACGAACGAGAAGGAGAATGAGCAACGCCTCAAGGCGCAAAGCGAGCTGCAGTGCCGGTTGAGCGATTCCGTTCCGTGCGGCATCGTGCGCTATACGGTGGACGACGAGCCCCGCGTGCTATTCGTCAACCGTACGGGATGCGAGATATTCGGGTACGCCGATTTCGCTGCATATCGTGCTGGGACGGCGGGCGGTAAGATCGTACCCATCCACGATGACGACGATGAGCTGCATGCCAAGACGGTTGCGGCGCTCAAGGCCGGGGCGGCGCCCATCGGCTTCACGTATCGTTTCGTGCGAAGCGACGGCTCGATGGGATGGATCGAGGGCACGTCGGCGCTGGAGCGCGATATCGACGGCAGGACCGTCGTCCAAAGCGCGTTCCTGGATGTGTCCGACCGCCAGCAGAAGCGCTACGAACAGGATATACACCGTTATTCGATGGTGTTGTGC
The DNA here is from genome assembly GCF_048329335.1 of Eggerthella sp. NCBI lineage: Bacteria > Bacillati > Actinomycetota > Coriobacteriia > Eggerthellales > Eggerthellaceae > Eggerthella > Eggerthella sp. The sequence continues at coordinate 13,464 of NZ_DBFEGU010000482.1, forward strand.
TCGGTGTACGACGAGATCGTCGAGTTCGATGGCGAGAACAAGACGTACCGCTCGCTGTACTCGTCGGGCAGGACGCTCGCCGACAGAACCATGCCCATGGAAGAGGCGCTCAAGTTCTGGACCGACCATCTGCCCGAGCCGGACGATCGCTTGCGCCTACGTGCCGCGATAGACGAATGCCTTGCAGACGACGGCGCCAGCCCTATCGCCTGCACCTACCGAATGGCGTTCGAAGATAGGAGCTGCTGGTACCAGAGCATTCTGCTGCGAGTGTCGGAGTCGGCCGTGCTGTGCTGCAGCAAGGACGTGACGGAACACGTGTCGAACGAGGATCGCAGGATCATGATGCGCGTGCTGGACACCATGGGCAAGCTGCCGGTGGGCGTGGGCGTGTTCGCGAAGCGCGATGGCGAGGTGCGGCTGCGCTATGCCAACGACCGACTGAGCACCATGTTCGGCGACGGGCTTCCGGGTGCGCCCGATAATCCCGATTGGGATGCGCCGCTTGAGCTGAGCGAAGAGGTGAAGCGGCTCGATCAGCGTTGCGTCGACCAGGAATCATCGCGGATGGGAACGAATTGGACGTAGGTCTTCGTGCGGTGCGCGATAACGGAGAGGCGATTGACGTGCGGATCCAGGGTCGCGTAGCGCGCGAGCCTGACGGCGAGCTGGTTCTGTACGCAGTGGTCAGCGACGTGACGGCGGAGCTGCGCGATCAGCGTGAACGCTCTTGGCAGAATGAGCGCTATCGCCTGCTCAGCGAGATGACGCACAAGATGAGCTTCGACTACGATTCGGATTCCGACACGGTGCTTTTGTACATGGATCGCACGGGCAAGGGCATGGAAGCCCAGGTTATCCCTCATTATTTGGAAACGCTTTCGGAAACTCGCGGCAAAATCATCCATCCTGGCAGCATGGACGACGTGCGCAGGATGTTCCAGCATGCACGGTCGGGCGCCAACGAGGTGAGCGCCGAGTATCAGGCAGACTACTTCGGCAAGGGCTATGCCTGGTACCGCGCCAATCTGTTCGTTGCCCACGACGTCGCGGGCGTGTGGCATCTCGTAGGGTTGATAGAGAATATCGATGACGAGCACGATCTGCGGTTCCGTGCGGAAAACGACGCGACGACGGGGTTGAGCAACCATACCGCCACGCAGGATCTGGTTGCCTCGGCGCTCGCCGACGCATCGGTGCGGCGGCACAGCGTGTGCGTCGCGCTCGATATCGACGACTTCAAGTAGGTGAACGACACGTACGGTCACATTGAGGGCGATACGTTGCTGCATGAGGTGGGCAAGGTGCTGAGATCGAGCTTCCGCGAAAGCGACGTGCTGGGTCGCGTGGGCGGCGACGAGTTCCTGCTGCTGCTGAAAAACATCGATCTCGAAGTGGCACTGGACAAGCTGGAACAGGTCAAGCGCCAGCTTGCAGCCGTGAAGGTCGGCTCGCAGGGAAAAGCCCTGTCGGTCAGCATGGGCGTGTATGTGCCGGAAGACGATGACCTGGCGTACCGCGACGTGTTCGTGAAGGCCGACGAGGCGCTGTATCGGGCGAAGCGTTCGGGGAAGAACCGCATCTGCGTCCACGGCCGCTAGGGTCTTTTGCGACTTCCGTCATTCCGATTGCAAGCGCCAATCGCTGATCTCCTTGCCATCCTGAGCGCAGGAGGCGGAGCCGCCGGAGTCGAAGGATCCGGCGCACCGCCAGCCCTCTCCGCCTGGCGCATCTGATGATTGCGCGGGATTCGGCAGCCGGAACGCCGTTGACGTGACGGCTCGGCTATCATGGGATCGGTAGAGCCGTGCTTGAAGGAGTATTCGTTATGGCAGACGCATCGCAGCAGCCGTCCGATCGTCGACTTGCAGTCGAGGCGCAGAGAGGCGAGGGGGCCAGCCGCTTTCCCTTTTTGTTGACCGACGACCTGCGCAGCCCCCTGGACGATCTGCAGCGTCTTCGTGACGCCGAGGTGAAAACCCGCGAGATCATCCAGAAGTACCAAGCTGCCATGCGCGAGATGATGGTGCGCTTCGAGATCCTCGACCAGGATCTCAATCTCAAGAAGCACCGCAACCCCATCCATCATCTGGAGTCGCGCATAAAGAAGCCTGCCAGCATATTCGAGAAGCTGGAGCGCTACGGCAAAGAGCCCACGCTGGAGAACCTCGAGCGCTACATCATGGACGTGGCCGGCGTGCGCGTGATCTGCTCGTACATCCACGACGTGTACAACCTGCTGGAGCTGCTGCAAAAACAGGATGACCTGGAGATCGTCGAGATCAAAGATTACATCAACAATCCGAAGCTGAACGGCTATCGTAGCCTGCACGTTATCGTACGCATTCCCGTGTACTTTCTTGACAAGAAGGAACTCATTCCCGTCGAGGTGCAGCTGCGCACCATCGCCATGGACTTCTGGGCCAGCTTGGAACACGATCTGAAGTACAAGTCGGTGAGCGAGGTGCAGGGGATCGACTCCTACGACGAGCTCAAGGATTGCAGTCGCATCATCGAAGACGTGGAGTCGCGCATGCAGATCCTCGCTCGCGCGTTGGAGATGGAAGATTAGCGGCCGGAGCCAGCTGCATGGGCTGATGGCCCGCACCCGCGCGCCTTCTGCGCGGCTCCGTCAGCATCTTCCGAAAGAGGCAAGCCGACTTTCCGGCCTGCCTCTTTCTTGCTCTAGTTCTCGAAATACTCCGAGAAGCGGGCGGTCTGCTTGTTCTCGCGAATGACGGCGGCGCTCTTCGGCTCTTCGATGCGCATGAAGAAGAAGTGCAGGTAATGGATGAACACGTATCCCACC
>NZ_DBFEGU010000483.1:0-1664 GCF_048329335.1 Eggerthella sp.
CCCCACACTCGACCGATACACCAGCCGGACGATCCTCGACATGGAAAAACGCGTCATGGCCACGTTCGGCCGGACCGACCCGCTCGCCTGGGGACCCGGGGAGGGCACCCGGCTCATCCAGTCCATGCGGGCCGGCGGAAACCGGCTGAGCGACGACCAGGCGAAGGCCGCCGCATACCTGCTCGAGAACCCGCACGCGGCCAGCGCGCTCATCGGCCCTGCCGGCACCGGAAAGACGACCACCATGCGCGCCGTCGCCCGAGCATGGGAGACCCGGCACGGGAGGGGATCCGTGCTCGGCCTGACCCTGTCCGTCCGGGCCAGGGACGAGCTCGCCGACAGCATCGGCGCCAACGCGATCACCATCGCCAAGCTCCTCGACAACGTGTCCGAACGTCACCGGGCGCAGATCGACGACCTGCGACGCGAATTCCGGTGCCGGCTCGCCGCGGCGCGCACCCCCGCCGAACGCGACCGGATACGCCGCGCCATCAGCGAATCCGACGCCCGGGAACAGGCCGGCCTCATCCACCCCGGACAGCTCGTCATCGTAGACGAGGCGGGCATGGTCGGCACCCCGGAACTGGACGCCATCGCCGAACTGTGCGAACGGGCCGGAGCCAGGCTCGCACTGACCGGCGACCCCATGCAGCTCGACGCTCCCGCCGCACCGGGCGGACTGCTCGCCTGGGCCGAACGGGAACACCGGTGCGCGACCCTCACCAGCCTGTGGCGCTTCCGCAGCGACCCCGGGCTCTGGGCGAACGACCCCGACGGCGGACGGGCCAGATGGGCAGACGAAGGCAAAGCCATGCTGCGCCTGCGCGCCGGCGGCGACCGCGCGAAACCGGACAGCGTCGAGGCATGCCGCCGGCTCGTCGCCGAATACGCGGCCCACCACCGTCTCCACTGGGGCGAGGACCGGGAATGCGAGGAGGAGGCGTACCGGATGACCCTGCAATGGCAGAAGACGGGCAAGACCACGCTCCTCGTCGCCGGCACCAACGAACAGGTGCGCGCCATGAACCAGCGCACCATCCTCGAACGGCGCGTGCTCGGCCTGTCCGACGGGGACCCGTCCCGCCTCGCCACGCTGTCCGACGGCCTGAAGATAGGAGCCGGGGACCGGATCGTGTCCCGCGCCAACGACCACCAGGTACGTGGCCCCGACGGACACCGCATCGAGAACGGCATGGCGTTCACCGTCACCCGCATCGACACGGACGTGATCGCATGCCGCGACGCGGACGGAAGGCAATGGGCCATACCCCGGGACTGGGCGAAAGCGAACTGCGAGGCCGGGTACGCGACCACCATCCACAAAAGCCAGGGCATGACCGTCGACCGGTGCGCCGCCATGTTCCCCTCCGACGCGCGCGTCCCATGCAACCTGCAATACGTGGCCGCCACACGAGGCCGCGAGGAGAACCACCTCCTCTACGCATGCAAGGACGAGAAGACCCGGCAGACGGAAGCCATGCTGTCCGGATCGGACACCGACCCCGAAGCCATCGCCCGCCAACGCATGCTCTCCACGCTCCTGACGCGCCCCGACACGCGCACCGCCACCGAAACCCGCATCGACGAACACGAGGAGAGATACAGCCTGACACGACTCCTGCGCGAACACGACTACGCCGCCGGCCTCATCGCCGGCCCCCACC
>NZ_DBFEGU010000484.1:0-4039 GCF_048329335.1 Eggerthella sp.
GTCATGAGGCGCGTCGCCTCGCCGTCGTACTGCACCTCCATGGGCGGGTCGGCTTCCACGCGCACCGTGCGTGCCCGGTGGATTTCCAGCGCGCCCGTGCGGTCGGGAAAGTCGCCGCCGCGGTCGAGGAGGCCGGCCAGCACCGCCGGAATCAGCTCGAAGGCGGTTTTCGCCTTGAGCACCACCACGTTGAACTCGCCGTCTCGCGGCTCGTTGTCGTGCGTTACCGTGATGTCGAACTGGATCTTCGAGAAATTCACGAGCAAGATGCCAAGCCCGTCGCTCTCCAGGCGCTCGCCATCGAGGTCGAGGATGAAATGCGATTTCTGCGGCATGGGGTTCGCGATGGCCGCCGATAGGTAGGCCATGGGACCGAACAGGCGCTTGCCCGCTTCGGCGCCGTGCATGATGGCCGCGTCGTAGCCCGCACCCGCCATGATGCCGAAGCCGAACTTGCGGCCTTCGACTTCGATCTCGCCGAGGTCGAAGTCGAGCGTGCGGCCCTCGCGCACCATCTTCGCCAGCGCGTGGGGCTCCATGGGGGAGGCCAAGTTGAGCGCAAGCAGGTTCGCGGTGCCGGCTGGGAAGGGCAGGACGGGGATGCCCGAGTCGGCGAGCATGTAGCTGACCGTGGCCACGGTGCCGTCGCCGCCGCTTGCGATGACGGCGTCGAACGACGCGGCGTCGTCCAGAAGGGTGCTCACTCCGGTGGTTCCGTCCGTCGAGCGCAAGCATGCCTCGTCGCCGTCCTGCATGAACGAGCGTACGAAGTCGTACACGGCTCCTTCGCCGAAGCCGGAGGAGAGGTTGTTGATGACGAGCAGTTTCACCGGTTCCCTTTCCGATCGTTTGCTATGATGGCATGGTACAACATGAACCGAGAAACACAAGGTAAGGAACACCGGGTGTACATAGCAAACCAAGAAAACCTCGCGGCGTTCGCGGAGCGCGCCATGCATTCCAGCGTGCTGGCCATCGATACGGAGTTTCTGCGCGAGAAGACCTACTATGCGAAGCTATGCCTGATCCAGCTCGCGACCGACGATGAGACGGCCATCGTCGATCCGTTCGCCGTCGACGATCTGAAGGTACTCGCGCCCGTGCTGCGCAACGAGAACGTTATGAAGCTGTTCCATGCAGGCAACCAGGATCTGGAGATCCTGCTGCGAGAGGTGGGCGTGCTGCCGCATCCCCTGTTCGACACGCAGGTGGCCGCCGCGCTCCTGGGCCATACGCAGCAGATCGGCTACGCGGCGCTCGTGCATGCCGAGTGCGGCGTGACGTTGAAGAAAATCGACTCGTTCACCGATTGGTCGCGTCGTCCGCTGTCCGATTCGCAGTTGGAGTACGCGGCCGACGACGTGGTGTATCTGCCGCGCATGTACGAGCGCATGCGGGCGCAGCTCGTGGAGCTGGGGCGACTGTCATGGCTCGATCGCGACTTCGAGGATTTGGCGGATCCGGCGCGCTACGCTGCCAACGAGCGCGAGCGCTACAAGCGGCTCAAACGCGTGTCCCAGCTGTCGCGCCGTCAGCTGTCGGCCGCGCGCGAGGTAGCGGCCTGGCGCGAGCTTGAAGCGCAGCGACGCGACGTGCCCCGCAAGTGGGTGGTCACCGACGAGCAGATCGTGGAGGCCTGCAAGCGCGAGCCCCGTTCCATCGACGACCTGTTCATGGTGCGCGGGCTGTCCGACCGCCTCTCCACGAAGGACGCGCGCACCGTGGTGTCGCTGATCGCGTCCGCGTTGGACGCGTCTCCCGACACCTGGCCAGAGCCTGATCGCTGCGGCAAGAACGAGCCGAACGTCGACGCGGAGCTGGATCTCATGTGCGCGCTCGTGCGGCTGCGCGCGAAGCAGAACGGCGTGGCGTTCCCCACGCTGGCCAGCCATGACGACCTGGCGCGCGTCGCGCGCGGGTACCGCGAGGGCGTCGATCTTCTGCGCGGTTGGCGTCGTGCGCTCGTGGGAGAGGAGCTGCTGGAGCTTCTGGAAGGCAGGCTCGCGCTCAGCATCGACGGCTCCGAGCTGCGCGTGGAGCATCGGAGTTGAGCGCCTCCGGCGTCTCGGCGCCGTCAGTTACGAATCTTTCGCGCTGAATCCATGACGGTTTCGAGGCGATCATCTGTTTCATTATAGAATAGCGGGGAACGAAAACGATGCGGACGAGAGCGTTCGCGCATGCAACCTTCTGAAGGAGTGTTACACCCATGTTCGGATTGAGCAACGGATACCTGCTGCTGATCGTCGTCACGCTGGCCATCGGCGGCCTTGCAACCTGGTACGTGAACTCCCAGCTTAAGAAATACACGCACGTGCCCATATCCACGGGCCTCACCGGCGCCGAGGCTGCGCGCCGCATGCTCATGTATTACGGCATCGGCGACGTCGAGGTGCATCGCGGCGGTCCCGGCCAGGACTTCTTCGACCCGCGGACGAACTCCGTCACGCTGTCGCCCGACGCCTACGCCGGCCGCTCCATCACGGCCACGGCCACGGCGTGCCACGAGGTGGGCCACGCCTGCCAGTACGCGCAAGGCTACGCTCCCATGAAGATCCGCGGCGCGCTGGTGCCTGTGGTGAACCTGGCGTCGAACGCGTGGATCTTCCTGTTGATGATGGGCATCTTCCTGAACATCGCCGGCCTCACCACGGCCGCCATCGTCATGTACGCCGCGGTGGTCATCTTCCAGCTGGTCACGTTGCCGGTGGAGTTCAACGCCTCGCAGCGCGCGATGGCCTACATGAACACGACGGGCCTGCCCCAGGCCGAGCAGGCGGGCTCGTTCAACGTGCTGCGCGCCTGCGCCCTCACCTACGTGGCGGCCGCCCTCACCTCCATCCTGCAGCTGCTGTGGCTGCTCGGCCAGCGCCGGGACTAGCGGCGAGCCATGGGGTACGGGGAGATGGCGCGCCAAGACGGCCTCGGCGCCGCGCTCGAGCGGGCTCGCGCGGCGACGCGCTCCGAGGGCGGGGGGTCGCCGGATGCGCTGTCGGTGTCGGGCGCGATGGCGTTGGCGAAGGGAGCGCTCGAGGGCGTGACCGTGAGGCTCGTGGGCGAAGTGTCCGAGGTCTCGAACAAGCCCGGCTACAAAGCCGTGTATTTCACCGTGAAGGACCAGCGCGCTGCGTTGCCGTGCATGATGTGGAACAACCGTTTCCAAGCGTCCGGCGTGCGGTTGGCCGTGGGCCAGCTCGTGGAACTGACCGGGCGTTTCACGCTGTACGCACCGAAGGGCCGCATGAATTTCGACGTGTTTTCCATCGCGCTGGCCGGAGAGGGTAACCTGCGCATGCAGGTGGCGAACCTCGCGCGCAAGCTGGAAGCCGAGGGCCTTATGGCGCCGGCTCGCAAACGGCCGGTGCCTGCGTATCCGGCGCTCGTCGGACTGGTCACCTCGCCGCGGGGCGCGGCCGTTCACGACGTGCTGCGCACACTGCGCCGCCGGTTCCCGCTGGCTCGCGTGCTCGTCGCGGGCGTGGCGGTCGAGGGCTCGAACGCGCCCGCCGGCATCGTTGAGGGCATGCGCGCGGTCGTGCGCGCCGGGGCCGAGGTGGTGCTCGTGGTGCGCGGCGGCGGGTCGTTCGAGGATCTCATGCCCTTCAACGACGAGGGGCTGGCGCGCATGATCGCGAAGTGCCCCGTGCCGGTGGTCACCGGCATCGGCCACGAGCCCGACACGTCCATCGCCGACATGGTGGCCGACCTGCGCGCCTCTACGCCCACGGCCGCCGCCGAAGCCGTAAGCCCCGCCCGCGAGAGTCTCGGCCGCTTGTTCGAGGCGCGTTCGTCGTCGCTGCGCGCCAGCATGTCCCGGGCGCTCGACCGCGCCGGGGCCGAGGTGCGGCGCTGCGCTACGCGTCCGCTGTTCTGCGACGCGCAGCTTCTGTACGCCACCGAGGCTCAGATGCTCGACCTGGCCTCCGATCGTCTGTTCCGGGCGCTGCCCGCGAACCTGGCGCGCGACGAGGCTTCGGTCGCGCGCCAGCGCGAGCGCTTGGCCTGCGCGTTGCCAGCCAGCCTCGATCGCAGCCGCACG
>NZ_DBFEGU010000485.1:0-1671 GCF_048329335.1 Eggerthella sp.
CTCATGCGCGCGTTCAGCGCCGTGGCCGGATCCTGGAACACCACCGAGATCACGCGGCCGATGAGACGGCGCTGCGCAGCCGAGCGCTTCGTCACGTCCTCGCCCTTGAAGAACACCTTGCCCGACGTGGGCTGTTGCAAACCGCACATCACGTTGGCCGTGGTGGACTTGCCGCAGCCGGATTCGCCCACGATGCCCAAGGTTTCGCCGGGCATGAGCTTGAGGGTGAGGCCGCGCACGGCCTGCACCTTGTTCGGATGCAGGATGGAGCCCGTGCGCGTTTTGAACGTCACTCGGATGTCGTCGAGGAAGATGATGGGGGTGGGTTCGCCCGCTCCCGTTGCGGGCTGGACGCCCGCGTTCACGCGTTCCTGCTCGCTCATATGATGGCACCTCCTGGGACGTACGGTTTGATGCCGAGGCGCTTGAGCTCGCTGTCGGGCAGCTCGGCGTAGTAGTGGTCGGAGTCGGACACGCGCTTGAGCACGGGGCGCAGCTGGGACACCTTGTCAGGATGGCTGGAGCGCGGCGTGAAGCGGTCGCCCTCGGGGAAGTCCTTCGGGCTGGGGACGCTGCCGGGCACCTGGTGCAGGCGCGTTCCGCCGGCTTCGATGGACAGCACCGAACCCAAGAGACCGCGGGTGTATTCGTGCACGGGATGGCACAGGATGTCGGATACCGGACCCTGTTCGACCACCTGGCCGGCGTACATGACCGTGATGGAGTTGGCCACCTCGGCGACGAGCGCCAGGTCGTGGCTCACGAACACCATCGCGAAGCCCAGCTCCTTCTGCAGCTTGTTCAACAGGTCGATGACCTGCTTCTGCACGGTCACGTCGAGAGCCGTAGTGGGCTCGTCGGCGATGATGAGCTTCGGGTCGCGCGTCAGCGCCATGGCGATGAGCACGCGCTGGCGCTGGCCGCCGGACAGTTCGTGGGGGTAGGAGTCAAGCGTGCGCTTCGGATCGAGTCCCACCAGCTCCAGCAGCTCCTCGGCCGTGCGGGTTCCTCCGCGCTTCGTGAGCTGCTTCATCTGGGCTTTGATCAGCATGGACGGGTTCAACGAAGAGAGCGCGTCCTGATAGATCATGGCGATTTCGCGACCGCGCAAGGCGTTCATCTGCTTCTGATCCATGTTCAGCAGGTTCTGGCCGTCGTAGAGGATCTCGCCGGACACCTTAGCCTTCGGATCCAGCAGCCCCATGATGGTAAGGGAGGTGATGGACTTGCCGCAGCCGGACTCGCCCACAAGACCCATGGTCTGGCGCGGGCGCACCACGAAGCTCACGTGGTCGACCACGTTCACGTCGCCGTGGCGCGGGAACTTGATGCACAGATCCTTCACTTCCAGAATAGGCGGCACGTCGGTGCGCGCCTCGAAGCGGTCGGTGCGCGTCTTCTCAATCGCCTGAAGCTCGCTGAGGCGCTGTTCGAGCATCTCCGCCTGGGCGGCGTATGCCAGCGTGGGGTCGGCCACGAGCTTGTCGGCCTCGCGGTTCGCGCGGACGGCGGCGTCATCGGCCTTGACCGGGGCCTTGGGCGCGGCGGCCATGGCATCGGTGATGCCCTCGGACAGGATGTTCAGGCACAGCACCGTGATCATGATGGCCAGGCCCGGGAATAGCGCCTGCCACCAACGGCCCGCCAGCACGCCGCCGCGCGCGTCGGACA
>NZ_DBFEGU010000486.1:0-2014 GCF_048329335.1 Eggerthella sp.
GTGGCGGTGGGGGCGCGCGAAGGGGGCAGGCGCGCTGGTGATGCAAATTGTCCCGCGGAGCGGTAAAAACAAGTCAGTTTGGCAATTATGATCGATATAATCATTAAATAGCACATCGCGCTGATCAGGCATTTTGAAAGCACGCCTGACATTTCAGCCCAAGATAGGTGCCAACCGGGCTGAAATCGCGCTCTCGAAATTGCCAAACCGGCTCAGTTTTACCCTCGGAAACGAAATTTCGCCTCATCGGGCGTCGGCGGCGACCCTTCGCTCGCGCTAGCCCTTCGACCGCATGTTGTCCGCTGCTTCGGCGTTTGATCGGCGCTGGATTGGGATGTGACACGCGTGGAAACGACGTTGGAAACGGCGGCAAGGCGCGTGGAATCCGCGTTGGAACGACGTGGGAAACGCGCTTGATTTGGCGGCAACGCGCGTTGGATCTGCGCAAACGAAACGTGAGACCGCGTCGCTATACTGAGAAGCACGGATTCGATCCGGCGGCTTGGTGCCTCGCCCTCTCATTATTCTAGAAGGATGGAGGTGAAGACCATGACCGTTTTGGGGATTGCTTCGTTGGCGATTTTGCTCTTGGAGTTCGCTACCCGCGTCATCGAGCTGTTTCTGGTGATAAGGAGCGCGCTCCTAACCCGTAGGGGAAAGGAGCGCCACAAGTAAACCCAAACCGCCGAAGCGATCCGAGAGCCGTGGGGAGCACCACCTCCCTGCGGCTCGCCCTTATTATACAAAAACGACCGTGCTCCGCCAAGAGGATCGTTGCGCAACGATCGGGACGCAACAGACAGGTGAAAAACGCGCATTCCGGAGCCGGGCGAGGATGGCGGGAGGGAGATCTCCCCGTTCCTTCGTCTCTTTCCCACGCTTTCGCCTTGCGCGCGGCCTTGGCTCGGCGCGTCCGAAACGGTGTAATCATGTGGTAACATGGAACCATCTTCTACATCGGCTTCCCAGCGCCGTGCAGGTGGGGTGGCTCCTCTGATGCAAAGGCGGTACGAGCATGGAGCGTTTGGCGGCGGCCTCGAACACGGTGCCGGGCAAGCCCGTGACCGTCTCCATGAAGAACGGCCGAACGACTACCGACTGCATCGTCGTGCCCGAAGACGGCGACCTGTGACGCTCGTCGCGCCGCTTGCGCCCGGAAGCCCTGCCGCGCCCGCAGAGGCGATGCTCCCTCTGCGGGCGCGGTGTCTCGCGCGAGCGGCAGGAGCTCCGATCAGGACAGCGACCTGCGATGACGGGCGCGCGATGCAAGAACCAGCGCGCCGCTTGCGAGGGCTGCGCCCAGGGCGATGGCGAAAGCCGGGCTGTCGCCGGTAGAGGCGAGCGCCTTCGCAGGGGGCGCAGCCTCGCGTTCCTCATGCCCGGCGGAAGGCTTCTCGCCGATGAGCCCCGGCTGGCTTTGGCCGTCTTTCACCAGGTACGCGTACTCGGTCGCGCTGGCCTCGCCGGTCGTGGGCGTCGCTCCCGCAGGAAGTATCGCCACCTGGAACGCCTTGACGGGGTAGCCGTATCCCGACGTGCCGTTGGCGGTGCCGTCATGCGCCCAAGCCATCCAGCCGACGCCTTTCACGTACAGGCGGTAGTAGACGGTGTAGCGCGCAGCCTCGTCGCCCGACAGGCTGACGCGCAGCGCCTGCACGGGCTGCTCCATCTCGCCCGCGATGTCGCCGTTCTCAACCGCCGGGCTCCACCCGCTTCCGTTGTCGACCGCGTAGGAAACGTTCAAGCCGCCGATGGACGTCTCGATGCGCAGCGCGGTCACGTCGTGGCCGGCGGCGTTTCCGCTCGTCTGCCCGTCGATGCTCCAATCGACGCCGGCGTCCTCGTAGGCCCAGCCGTCCTCGAAGCTGTGCCACTGGTAGTACACGGCGGCCTCGGTGGGGGCGAGTGCGATGGCGAAGGTTCCGTCCAGGTTCCTCTCGCTCAGCCCGCTGTAATCGCGGCCGTTCCACGAGGCGACGACCAGCTTGTCCGTCGCCTCGAGCGGCGTGAGGTG
>NZ_DBFEGU010000487.1:0-10367 GCF_048329335.1 Eggerthella sp.
GCGTGGGCTACGCCGCCGTGCAGGTGGACGAAGCGGCTGGCACCGTCACGTTGGAAGACGGCGCGCAGATCGACGTGGGCGGCGTGGCGAAGGGCTTCGCAGCCGACGAGCTGCGCGCCCTGCTGCGCGAGCGCGACATAACCTCGGCGCTGTTCGACCTCGGCGGCAACGTGACGGCCCTCGGCTCCAAGCCCGACGGCTCGCCCTGGAAGGTGGGCGTCGCCGACCCGGACGACCCCGGGAAGCTGGCGGGCCTGCTCGAGGTGCGCGACGCCACGGTGTCTACCTCGGGCGCCTACCAACGATACTTCGAAGGCAAAGACGGAACGCGTTACCACCACTTGCTCGACCCCTCCACCGGCTATCCTGCCGCGTCCGACCTGGCCTCCGCAAGCGTCGTCGGCGCGGACGGCGCGCAATGCGACGCGCTGTCCACCGCCTGCTTCGTGCTGGGGCTCGACGGCGCCCTCGACCTGTGGCGCGCGGCCGCGGCGGACGGCGATGCGGCGTTCGACCTCGTGCTGATCGCCTCCGACGGTCGCACGTTCGTCACCGACGGCATCGCCGATGCGTACACTCCGGCCGCCGGAACCAACGCCCAGGTGGTGCGCTCATGAAACGCCGCGCGAGCAAAGCGGAGCTGCTGTTCGCGGCCGTCGTCGTGGCTGTGGCCGTGGGCGGGTTCGCCGTCGCGCACGCCGCGGGTGCCGCCAACCCGAGCGGCCATGCCGTCGCTACCATCGCCCGCGACGGCGTCGCGATCGAGACCATCGACCTCGATGCCGTGAAGAACCCTTACACGCTGCGCCTCGAAGACGAGCGCGGCGTGAACATGGTGGCCGTGGAGCCGGGCCGCATCCGCGTGGCCGAAGCCGACTGCCCCGACGAGGTGTGCGTGCACACGGGTTGGATCGACGGTCCTGCCACGCCCATAGCCTGCGTGCCCCACGGGCTGACCGTCACCGTCGCGCGGGAAGGAGGCGATGGCGATGGCCTCGATGCCGTGGCGCGCTAGCATCGCCGCCCCTTCCACCCTGCGCGTCTGCCGCTGCGCCCTGATGGCGGCGCTCGCGTGCGCGCTGGCTGCGCTCGAATCGCTCATCCCCGTCCCGATGCCCGTGCCGGGCATGAAGCTGGGCATCGCGAACGTCGTGACCGTGGCGGCCGCGTTCTGGCTGGGCCCCGTCGATGCGGCCGTGGTTCTGGGCGTGCGCATCGTGCTGGCGGCCTTCTTGACAGGCCAGCTGGCGACGCTGCCGTTCAGCATCGTGGGCGGCGCCTGCGCGCTGGCGGTGACGTTGGCGTTCGTCCGCTTCTCGTCGCCGAATCGCGTGCGCCTCGCCGCCATGGCGGCGGCGGTCGCGCACAACATCGGGCAGATCGCCGTGGCCGTCGCGGTCACCGGCACGCCCGAGATCGCGTTCTACCTCCCCGTTCTGCTGGTGGCGGGCATCGCGGCGGGGTTCGCCACCGGCACCGTCGCGCAAGCGGTGCTCGACCGGATTCCGCACGCGCATGCGACGGCCGACCGCGGAAAGCGCGTTCGCGCCTGACCGCTTCGGCCCCTTGTGCACCGCCCACCGAAGGACCGCGCCATGCATGACGGCTCGTCTACCGCTAACCTCGAAATCGCCGAGCACCGCGCACCGGATGCTATGATTGCCGCTGTACTAATGAATGAGCATCGGTAAGATCTGCATGAAAGGACGGCTCATGGGCATCTACGTCATCACCGGCGCCACCAGCGGCATCGGCGCCAAGACGGCCGAAATCCTGCGCGAACGCGGCCATGAAGTGGTGAACATCGACCTCAACGGCGGCGACATCAACGCCAACCTGGCCACGAAGGAAGGGCGCGCGGGGGCTATCGCCGAGCTGCACGAGCGCTTCCCCGAAGGCATCGACGCCATGATCTGCAACGCGGGCGTGTCGGGCGGCAAGGTGCCCATCTCGCTGATCATCTCGCTCAACTACTTCGGCGCCACCGAGATGGCGCGCGGCGTGTTCGACCTTTTGGAGAAGAAGGGCGGCAGCTGCGTGGTAACGTCGTCCAACTCCATCGCCCAGGGTGCGGCGCGCATGGACGTGGCCGGCATGCTGAACAACCACGCCGACGAGGATCGCATCCTCGAGCTGGTGAAGGACGTCGACCCGGCCATCGGTCACGTATACTACGCGTCCACCAAGTACGCCCTGGCGCGTTGGGTTCGCCGCATGAGCCCCGACTGGGGTTCGCGCGGCGTGCGCCTGAACGCCATCGCACCCGGCAACGTGCGCACGGCCATGACGGCCAACATGCTGCCCGAGCAGCGCGCGGCCATGGAGGCCATCCCCGTGCCCACCCATTTCGGCGAGGAACCGCTCATGGATCCCGTCGAGATCGCGAACGCCATGGCGTTCATCGCCAGCCCCGAAGCCAGCGGTATCAACGGCGTGGTCCTGTTCGTGGACGGCGGCACCGACGCCCTGCTCAATTCCGAGAAAGTCTACTAGGAGGCGACCATGGTCATCAACGATTTCGTTTCCGCGATGCAGAGCAAAGATCACGAGGCGCTGGCCGCCTGCTTCGCCGAGGAGTGCCGGCTGTTCGACTACTGCCCCTCCGTGGTGAAGCGCCAGAACTCGTTTCTGTTCGGCCGCAACGCCATCGAGATGTACTACCACAACAAGTTCATGTTCGGAGGCTTCGGCATGCTGGACCCGCGCGTGGTGAACGAGCGCACGGTGAACTTCTACGCCGATTACAACGGCACCATCATCCACGCCCTCGCCCAGATCGAGAACTGCACCGACGGCTCGTGCAGCCTCGACGACAGCCTGATCAGGGAGCTGGTGATCAGGCCGGCGTAAGAGGTCGGCGACCGTTTGCTCGCGAACGCCCGGCAAGCCCCGTGCCTGCCGGGCGTTCGCTTTTCTCAGGGCCTCATGGGGAAAGGGCGCCAAGGGTGTGTCAAGGGGACGGGTGATTTGACACAGGAAGGGGCGCCCCGACTGAACTGCGCCCCTTCCTTTCACGGCTCGTTTTCTAAGGCCTGCAATTCTTGCAGGGTTCCAACCCCATGGCCTCGGCCTCCGACCGCGTCTTCGGAATCTTGCTCTTGCTCAAAGAGGAGCAACCGTCGCGGTGGTACTTCTTGCCCGTGTTCGTGATGTACACGGTGTCGCCGCCGCTATCGCCCGCGCCGCTCGGCGCGGCTGCCGCGGCTGCGGCAACGGCCTCCTGCTCGGCTGCGGCGGCAGCAGCCTGCTCTTCGGCGGCCGCGGCGGCGGCAGCCTCTTCGGCAGCCGCCGCTTCCTCGGCCCTCTGGCGCTCGGCCTCCTCCTGCGCGGCTTTCTCCTGAGCAGCCTTCCCCTCCTGCGCCTTCTGCATGGCGGCGGCGTCTTGCGACACCTTGATGCGCACCGTGCGGTCCGCGGATCCGTCGAACGTGCATTCGACGCGCTCGGCTTTGAACAGCACGTCGCCCGCCTCGAGCGAGGACGCGGACACCTCGAACGTGTACGAGCCCGCCGGATACGCCAGCACGTACGTCTTTCCGAGGGCTGCCCTGTGCGAATCGCTCACTTTTGTGCCGTCGGCCTGCGTGCCGGTCACCAGCACCGTCACGGAAGCGGGGACGTCCTCCTCGCCGGCGGCCTCGACGACGAAGCTCAGCTCGTGCTCCTCGGCCGCTTCCAGAAGCGCCTCTTGTTGCTGCGAAGCCGGCTGGTCGGGCTGCTGCACCTGCGCATCGTCGCCGGAGGCCATGCCCGCCATGATCGTGATACCCAGCAGCAACGAGCACGCCGCCAACCCGAGCGTCGCCTTCGGGGCGGCGAGGACCGGCGAGCCCTCCGTAGCCTTCCTGTCGCGCACGAACAGCCCGAGCGACACGGCGCCGCACGCCGCGCCCACGAGCGCGAGCGATCCCGTGAAGCACAGGACCAGGCCGATGATCGCCAGCACAAGCGGCAAGCGCTTGCGCGGCGGTACGGCGGGCTCGTCCCCGGAGGGAAACTCGACGATGCCCCCTTCGAACGAGCCGGGCTTGTACGGCTCCGCGCCTTCTTTGCCGGCGGCATCCGCATCGCGGGCCGACTTCGCGGATCCCACCTCCTTGACGGCACGCTCCGCCTCACCCGAACGCGCTTCTTCGCGCTCAGGACGCTCGATCGGCTCATCCCCCATGGTTCCCATCCTTCCCTCCAACGGGCGCGTTTCCCCCAAGCGGCACCGCAAAAGGGTCGCGCCTCCCTCGAATGACGGCATTGTCCTGCGAAAACGCGCGTCACCCGTCTTATCCGACGCTTCATTCTAGCAAACCGGAAGCACGAACATGATCTTTTCAGTAAGATATTTCGAGGAAGGGTCCTCTTGCCGAGGGCGTCGCAAGCCGCCCTGGCGGCTGCAAGTGGAGTGGCGGCTGGAGCGCGGGGCTCGCGAATCGCACTCCGTCAGCGAAATCGGAAGAAAACGACCATGTTCCCGACTTATGCGCACCTCCGCCACGCCGATTCGGCCTTTGCAGCCCCATTCGCGACACGCCGTGCAACATAATCCCAGGCCAGAAGTTCACCATGGTTCACTTCGCGGCCACAAGCCGTTTCAAAAGCGCACATAAGTCGGGGACATGGTGCTTTCAGGCTGTTTTCGATGGCACAAGTGCGCATAACTCGGGAACTTCCCCACACCGAGCCACCCCGACGGCGGCACCGGTTGAACGGAACCCCGCAAACCCGCCGCTGCAGCGGATGCCGACGGGAGCGCTCGATTTTTACAGGAATGCTGCATTCAACTTGCACCGCCTGGCTCCCTAATCCTACGCGACCAGGAGAAACGCTGCAGAACACGCGCTCCTCAAGAGAACAAGTCGTCCCAAGGCGCTCGAAACGCAACATCGAAGACAGAATCGCACAACGGAATGCTGCCGGCGGACGGAACCTCGCAGGTCGCACAGCATAGCGAAAAGGGCGCCCGGAGGGGGTGGGCGCCCTTTTCTCGAAACCCGCGCGATCGAGTGCCGACTGGCGCTCTTGCGAAACGGATCGTTTTACGAAGCAGAACCTTCCGCCGCAGCGTTCTGCCCGGCGATCCTGCCGATGGTCACGGCGCTCAGCACGGTCCAACCGCTCGCGCAGTTCCATTCGCACACTTCGCCCGTGGCGTACAGACCGGGTACCGGCTCCAAGGTCACGTCTCCCTTGCCGGAGCTTGCCAGCTTGAGGGCCTCGCCGTTCGTGTTGATCTTGACGCCGCCGATGGTCATCGACGTGCTCACGGTCACCGGAGCCGCATAGAACGGGCCGGTCATGGGAACGAGGTGCTCGCCGCTTCGACCGAAATCCTCGTCGAGACCCGCCTCGACGAACCCGTTGTAGCGCTCCACCGTCGCCTTCACCTTCGCCGGATCGAGGCCCACCTGCTCGGCGACCTCCTCGACGGTGTCGCCGCAAGGCCACACGATTTCGCGCACGCTCAGCAGCTTCTCCAGCTCGGGCGTCGTGGGAATCATGAGAACGACTTCCTTGCCATCCTGCTCGTTCTGCTTCGCCAGCACGTCGATCGCAAGAGCCCTGCCGAAATACTGACGGCCCTCGTTGCAGAAGCGCTCGCCGTTCTCGTCGAGCAGAAGCCCGTTCAGGCGCTCGGAGTAGTCGATGAGCACGGGCGACTTCGTGGCCGCGCCGGCCACCGGGCTCATCAGCGGTTGCCATGAGGTGCGTGTGGTGAACACGCCGGCGTCAGACGCCATCGTCAAGCCATCGCCGGTCAGTCCCGCGGCACCCGAAGCCTTCAGGTTCTTGTTCGCAGGGCACAGGGCAACCAGCATGTCGGTGCTGCCCGAATAGCCGCCCGTAGCCAGCACCACGCCCTTCTCGGCCTTGATGCGAACAGGCTCGCGGCCCTTCATAGCCTCGATGCCCACAACGCGGCCGTCAGCGTCCTTCACGAGCTTGGTGACGGCGGTTTTCGTCTCGATGGAGACGCCGGCGCTTTCGGCAGCCGCGGTCATGGCACTCACCATCGCGCCGCCCTTGCCCACCACCTGGTGAACGACGGGCAAGTCGGTGTAGCTCATGCGGGGGCCGACCTCTTCCTCGAACGGGACGCCCAGCTCTTCGAGCCAGTCGATGGTCTCGCCGCACTTGTCGGCGTTCAAACGGGCCACCTCAGGATCGATCGCACCGAACCACTCGGAATGCGCCATGAACCAGTCGTAGATCTCGTCCGGTGAAACATCGATGCCCTGGGCCTTCGCCAAACGGGTGCCCCATCCGGAAACGATGCCGTCGCATACCGCGGAATCGCCGCCGAGACCGTTCTCCTTCTCCAGAAGGACGACCTTCGCGCCTGCCTTGGCAGCTTCGATGGCTGCCGCATGCCCGCCTGCGCCCGAGCCGACCACCACCACGTCGAACGTTTCCGTCCAATCGCCGTCAGCAGCCGACGAGCCGCCCGCACTGCATCCCGAAAACACCGATGAGGCAGCAATGCCCATCGCGCCGGCGAAAGCGGCACCGACGAACCCCCGGCGAGAGAGATCCCCTTCTATACGCTCCATCCCTTTGTTCCTTTCAATAATTTGAACCGTCGAGTCGAAACCCGACATGCAATCAACGGTGAAACCATTGCAGGAAGCTCCCCATCCGACGCGTCTTCGAATGGCTCCGATTCAATCGGAGCATCACCAATCATACAGGCCGTGCAATACCCTGCATATTTCAAGTATGGTAATCTGGGTATAAGGCAATGCCTTATACAGGGGAAGAAACGGGGAGGCGCCATGAACGATGTCCAGCTGAGGTCATTCACAGCCGCAGTGGAGCTGGGGAGCTTCAACAAAGCGGCGAAAGGCCAGTTCCTTTCCGTGCCCTCGTTCGCCCAAAGGATCAACTCGCTCGAAGCTGAGCTCGGCTACCGCATCCTTGAGCGAGGCCCGAGCGGCGTGCGCCCCACCGATGCCGGGCTTGTTCTCTATCGGGCTGCGAAAGAGGCTCTCGACATCCTGGACAAGGCGAGGGAAGAAGGGCGATCCGTCGCGGAGGAGCAACCGGCCGAGCGCGTGACGATCGGAGTCTGGTGGCAGGTCCACCCCTTCATGATGGAAGCGGTTCGTCAGATGGCGCAAACGCATCCCCGCCTCAAAATCGACTTCGTGGAAACCTCGTACGGCGACGCGGCAGAAGGGTTCGCGCAGGGGCTGTTCGATCTTTTCTTCTCTACAGACTCGCTTGCGCTGCGGCAGATGGGAGCCTCGTTCACGCCGCTGTCGCGCGAGAAATACTACTGCGTGTTCTCCCCCGAAAGCCCCTTGGCGAAGCGCGAGACGATATCCACCGACCTGCTCGAAAACATCACGGTGTACGCAGGAGCGGACTATCGCGACGTTCCCGAGCTGCACGAGTTCGAATCCTTTTTCGCGCGAGACAACGTGGTGAAGGAATCCATTTTCAGGGAGAAGCTCACCATGGACTGCCTTCGAGGCGACGCCGTATCGTTCTTCAACCATTCCAACATCTCGAAAATATGCCCGCCGCTGGAAGCGCGCCCCATGGAGTGGCCGCCCCTCGCCTACGGAGCCCACGTCCGTCCCGGTGCGCCGCGCGTCGTGCGCGACGTGCTGGATGCCTGCATCGACAGCTTCAAGCGAACCGGCTGAGCCGGTGTCGCCGGGGCACCCGATACGCCGGCTACTGCAGTTCTACGGTCACGCGGAGGACGCCCCCCTCGAGAGAAGCGGCGACGGTGGCTCCCAGGGCGGCAGCCAGCTGCGAGACGATGGCCAGGCCGAGGCCGGCGCCCGCACTCGATCGGGCGCCGCCTCCTTGATAGAAGCGCTCGAACAGGCGGTCGATGTCGATCGCCGCCGGATCGGCCACGAGGTTCGCGAACGTCACGCACCCGCCGCGCTGCTCGATGACGGGCGCCGCCGCACCGTGGCGAAGCGCGTTCGCCGTCAAGTTGCGGAAGATGCGCGCGAGCGCCTCGGCATCGGCCTGCACGACCGCCTCGTCGTCCAGCAGCACGCGCGGCTCCCAGCCCCGCTCGCGGAACTGCGGGTACAGCCCGGCCAGCACGTCTCCCAGCACGTCGGCCGGACGCACCGGCTCGTACGCCACCTCGAACGACGGATCGTGCACCTGGGCGAACGAGAACAGGTCGTCCAGCAGCACCCGCACGTCGTCCAGCCGATGGGCGGCGGCGCTCAAGTAGCGCTCCTTCGCCGCGGGATCGGCCTCGTCCTCCACCAGCTGCAGGTAGCCCTGCGCCCCGGCCAGCGGCGTGCGGATGTCGTGCGACAGGCACGTGAGCCCCGCTTGGAACGCCTGGCGCGCCTGCTGGGAAGCGATGCGCTCGTTTTGCAGCTCGTCCAACTCCGCATTCACGCCGCGCGCGATGCCCAGCACGCCGCGCGTGCGCACGAACGCCGTCATGCGGGCATTGCCGGTAGGTTCGCGCTGGTCGAGGAATCGCGCCATGCGCCGCAGCTCCCGCTCGTATCGGAAGGAGACGAGCGCCGCCCCCGCGGCGAACGCCGCAATCGCGACACCGGCCAGCACGAACCCGTTCATGTTCCTACACGTCCTTTCGAGCGCACACGCCCAGCGCCACCGCCACGCACGCCACCAGCACCGTGCCGCACGAGACGAGGATATGGCCTATGTCGCCCGGCGACGCCAGCAGCGCCTGACCGCCCTGAACCAGCAGCGCACAGCTGCCGTACGGAAGCCATTCCGCTGCGCGAGCGAGGGGCTCCCATGCAACGGAAGTGCTCGCGAGCAGTGTGACGACAATGCCCACACCCCTACTCCGCGTCAACCAGGTTGCCGTCGCGGCCAGCATTCCATACGTCCAAAGGACAAGCAGCAGCAACCCGTACCAGACGGCGATTTCCGGGACCGAATCCGCATGGGCGTACGCGAACCCTGCCGCCTTGAGAAGGATTTCGAACACAGCGATACCGAACACCGAGAACGCCGTCGAGAGCATGACGACGAACACGATCTTCCCGCCGTAGTAGTCCAAGCGATCCCGTCGCGACAGGGGCAGGCTCTTCACGAAACCGCTTGAGAAATCAAGCGCAAAGAACTGGGCGACCACCACGGAGACGAGGAGGACCGTCGTCCAGATCCACAGACCGGACTGGGTCTGCGTGAAGCTTCCAAGCTCCTTGCCGTTTTGGATCGCCATCGACGAGGGGCCTTCCCCGCCCGTCGCGCTAAGGTCAGGCATGGCCGCCGTGCTCATCATATACACCGAAAACGCCACCGCCGCGAGGATAATACCGAGCGCTACATACAGCGTCTTGGTCTTGATCAGGCGATATGCATCCATGCGCAGGTACTTAAACATGAGCAGCATCCCCTCCCATGAGTTCGAGGAAGTAGTCTTCCAAATCACGCTCGTGGACACGCAGTTCGTACACCGGGATATTGTTCGCAGCCAGGAACGTGCCGAACACGGTCGCGTCGAGCGCTGCGCGCTCCTCCGACACGCCCCGCAAGCGCAGCGTCCCGTCCGGCAACACCGTGCAGGCGATACCAGGATATGCCTCGGCCAGCAGCGCCAGCGTGCGCTCCGGCTCAGCCGTGCGCACGACCAGGTAATCGCCGCACGCCTGGGTCACTTCGTTCGCCGTCATCTCGCATACCATCCGACCCGCGTCGATCACGCCGTAGCGCGTGGCGATGCGCCCCAGCTGGTCCAGCACATGCGAGCTCACCACCACGGTGATGCCGCGCTGCTCGTTCAAGCGGATGATGAGGTTGCGCATCTCGCGCACGCCCTCGGGATCCAGCCCGTTCATCGGCTCGTCCAGCAGCAGCACGTCGGGCGAGCCCAGCATCGCCAACGCCAATCCGAGGCGCTGCTTCATGCCCATAGAGTAATTCTCCGTTCGCTTCCCGCCCGCAGAACCCAGCCCCACGACGCTCAGCAGCTGCTCGATTTCCCCCACATCGTCCACGATGCCCAGCGCAATAGCCTTGCAGCGCATATTATCGAACGCGGTCATGTTGGGGTACAGTCCAGGGCTTTCCACCAACGCGCCGATGCGGACGGCCTCGCTGTACTCAGCGCTGCCCGACGGGTCGGCAACCAGGCGGTCTAACAGACGCACCTCACCCCTCGTGGGGCGAATCATCCCGCAGATCATCTTCATCGTGGTCGATTTTCCTGCGCCGTTTCGGCCGACGAAACCGTAGATATCGCCGCGGGCGACGTGCATGTCTAGCCCGTCGACGACGTTGCGACCGCGATAAGCCTTGCACAGGCCTCGCGTTTCAATTGCCAGCACGCGATTCTCCTTCCTGACGGCTTGCCGCAACGTCCGCTTAGCCTTTCAGAAGCTGAGAGTTTTCGCACACGGCCCATCAGGCCGCTTAGC
>NZ_DBFEGU010000488.1:0-8000 GCF_048329335.1 Eggerthella sp.
GACGGGCATGGTTGCGGCAGCGCACCCCGTCCTCGCCCACGTAGGCGCACAGACCGGCTTCGTCGTCCGCGGCCTCGTCCTCGTCGATCAGCATGTTGTCCATCGGAGCCAGCGACTCGCCCGTGAAGCTGGCGCTCTTGATATCGATATGCCAGCCGGTCAGGCGCGCGGCCAGACGGGCGTTCTGGCCCTCCTTGCCGATGGCCAGCGACAGCTGGTCGTCGGGCACCACGACGGTGGCGTAGTGGTTGTCCTCGTCGATGACGACGCGGGTCACCTTCGCAGGCGACAGCGCGTTGGCCACGTACACCGCAGGATCCTCCGCCCACTGGATCACGTCGACGCGCTCGTTGCGCAGCTCTTCCACCACCATGCGAACGCGGCTGCCCTTCGGGCCGACGCAGGCGCCCACGGGATCGAGGTTCGCCTCGCGCGACGCCACGGCGATCTTGGAGCGGGCGCCGGGCTCGCGGGCGATTGACTTGATCTCCACCATGCCGTCGTAGATCTCCGGTACCTCGATCTCGAACAGGCGGCGGATGAGGTCCGGATGCGTGCGCGACACCACGATGGCCGGGCGCGCCTGCTCGCCGCGCATCTTCGGCGCGTCGGAGTTCGGGTCGCGCACTTCGATGATGAGCACCTTGAGGCGCTGGTTGTGGCGGTAGTGCTCGTTGCTCGGACGCTCGTTGCGCTCGTTGGGGTTGCGCTTCACGTCGTAATGGGGCAGCTCGGCCTCCACGCCGTCGCGAATCTTGATGATGGTGAAGTCCGGCGTGCCCTGCAGCACCGTGCCCGTCACGAGGTCGCCCACGCGGTCCGAGAACTCTTCGTAGATGGACTGACGGCCGGCTTCGCGCACGATGGACGCGATGACGCCCTTGGCGTTCTGCGCGGCGATGCGGCTGACATCGTCGGGGGTGACGTCGCGCTCCTCGAACTCGCTGTACTCGCCGGTCTCCTCGTCGGGCTCGCCCACCGGCACCAGCTCGTACACGTAGATGTGGCCCGTCTGGCGGTCGATGGTCACGCGGGCGTCCCACTCGAGATCGAGGATATGCTGGTAGCTCTTGGCGAGCGATGCCTCGAGGCGTTCGATGAGGTAGAACTCGTCGATCTTGCGCTCATGCGCCAGCGCCTGCAACGCCTCAATCAGTTCTGAACTTGCCACGTCTTCGCTTCCTTTCCTCAGATGCTCGTCTGCGAGCCGAAATCGATCGTGCCCTTCAGATGGGCGCGTTTGATGGTGTCCATAGGGATGCGCGCCTCGGCGCCGTCCACGTCGAGCACGACCACGTCGCCCTCTACCGATGCGATGGCGCCGGTCCAGCTGCCGCGACCGTCCACGGGCTGCGTCTTGAGCACCGCCGTATCGCCGACGAACCGCGCGAAGTGCTCCGCGGTGCGCAGCGGCCGGTCGATGCCGGGCGACGACACTTCCAGCGTGTACGCCCCGGGGAACGGGTCGAGCTCGTCCATGAGGTCGTTGATCCACGCCTGCGCGGAGGACAGCTCGTCGAAGCTCACGCCGTCGGGCGTGTCTATGTACACGCGAATCGTCGGGGCCTTCTTCGCGCCCGCGACCTCCACCGTGACGATCTCGACGCCCTCCTGCTCCGCCCGGGGAGCCAACGCGTCGAGCAGCTGCTGTTCCTTCTTGCTGAGCACGCGCCTCCTCCTTCCCGTTTGGTTTCGCTTCGCCGCCCCACGCTCTCACGCCGCGGAGCGGCGAGCCCTTACAAACAAAGAAAGCGGGAACAAGCCCACTTTCTCGTGTGTCGAAAGTATGGTGCGCGAAAACGCGCTTGCTTCTTTGTCGTGCCGTGTATTTATACCATATCGGCAACGCTTTGCCTAGGCCGCTCACCAGGCAGCGCGCAAGTTCACCACATTTTCCGCGCCTCGGCGGGCGCCCCTTGCGCGACGGGGGCCGAAACCTTGCGAGCACATGGCATCATCGGCCGAAAGACACGGATATCGGCCGGAAAACGTGTTTTTCGGCCGATGATGCGTCGCTCAGCCGTCCAAGCGAATGACGATGCGCACGACGGCGACTCCGCCCTCGACGTCGGCGTAGAGCGCGCCGCCGTGGCGTTCGACGATCTGGCGCATAGCGGGCAGGCCAAAACCGTGGCGGGACGCGTCGGCCTTGGACGTGCGCGAGAACGACGCGCCGGGGACGGCCGCGTTCTCGCATCGCACGGCCAACCGTCCGTCCTGCGCGCGCATGGAAAGCGAGACGAAAGGCCGGCCGGCGCCCTCGGCTCGCACGCGCTCGCACGCCTCGACGGCGTTCGACAACAGGTTCGACAGCAGCACGGACAGCTCGGTGTCGCGCAGGGGAAGCTCCGCGGGCACGCGCGCCTCGCAGCGCACCTCGATCCCCGCCGCCTGGGCCGGAGCCAAATACGCTGCCATGACCGCGTTCGCCACCAAGTTGTCGGCGTAGCGCAGAGGGGCTTCAGCCTCCTGCTGGCCGGACAGCTCGACCAGATACGCTCTACAGCGC
Organism: Eggerthella sp.; assembly: GCF_048329335.1. Classification (NCBI taxonomy): domain Bacteria; kingdom Bacillati; phylum Actinomycetota; class Coriobacteriia; order Eggerthellales; family Eggerthellaceae; genus Eggerthella; species Eggerthella sp. Next base: position 2,510 of record NZ_DBFEGU010000488.1, read on the forward strand.
TCCTGCTCCCCCGCGTCGATCAGACGGCTCAGCGCGGCCGCATGATGGCGCAGATCGTGGCGCGCCGCCCTCGTAGCCTCTTCGCCCGACCGCAGATGGCGCAGCCCCGCCTCGGCCGCACGCACCTGCACCTCCAGATCGCGCACCTGCTCGGTGGCGAGGCGCAGGCGGCGCACCCGCTCCACCAGCATCCAGGCGAACACGCCCACGAGCAGCAGCCCCGCGTACTCGCTCTGCCACAGGCCGTACATAGGCTCGTACGCGTTGTTGTCAAGAAGGTTCGCCACGAGCGCGGCGCCCAGCACCGCGCAGCCGCACAGCACGAAGCGCGCCTCGTCAGTGCGATCGCGCAGCCCGACGGCGGCGCATACGGCGAACAGCGCCCAGCAACCGACGCGCACGGCGGTCTGGTACAGGCCGTACGCCTCGATGCCGCCCGGCAGCGCCGGGATGGACAGCGCCCAGGCCAGCGTGACGACCGGCAGCGCCCACAGCGCGCGAGCCGTCCGGCGAACGAGGGGGCGGGCATCGCGCGTCCACGTCGAACCCGCGGCTCGGGCGGCTACCGACACGGCTGAGACGAGCACGCACGTCCAGGCCGCGTCCTCTACGGCATACCACCAGGCCCCTGCTGCGCCCAGATGCCAGACCAGGCCATGCGCGCCCGCCACGGCGAAGGCGGCGCACAGCACGCCGAAGTCGCGCGCAAGCGCATCGCCGTCGCGCTTGCGGCGCACCGCGAACGCGAACAGCGCCGCAGCCAGCGGCCCCAGCACCAGCACGCAGGCGGACAGCGCGTTCGCGAACGAGACGTTCGCCATCTGCTGCGCGGTGCCCAGCACGGGCGGGTAGACCAGCCCGCTGTAGTAGTGCTCGTCGTTGCGCACCTCAAGGCGCAGACGCGTGTCGCGGTCCGCCACGATGCCGACCTGCGCCCCGTCTCCGCCGGCCGCAGCAACGACCCCGTTTACGTACAACGTGAAATCACCGTACACCTCGGGAACCAGCAGCACGAGGGCGCGTTCTCGTTGCGCGCCGACATAGCTAAGCGTCAGCTCGTACACGGCGGAGCCGAAAGCCGACGTGCCGCCGGGAGCATAGGAGAAGTTGGAGTACTGGCCGATGAAGGTTTCGGTCCGCGGCGCCCCGTCCGCGGAGAGCATCCAACCGTCCACGAGCGGGACGAGACGGTCGAGATCGTCATCGGACACCTCGATAACGCCGTCGGAGCCGTAGGGCGGCCCGAACAGGTATTTGTTATCATAGTGGTACGCGATCGCGAACACGCATCCCGCCAACAGGAATGCGACCGCGGCGTGAACCGCGAAGCGATGCGCAGGGCGATGCGGCATGAACCGCCTTTCAGGACGACGAGGAGCTTGCATGGAGCATGGTAGCAGAAAACGTCTCGTGCGAGCATTGGCGTGCACGACCATGATCGCGCTGGCGCTGTCGCCGGGTCTGCCGGGCGTCGCGGCTCACGCCGACGTCCGCGAAGGCGACGCGCGCATGATGGCGGGCGGCGGCTCCGTAGGCGGGGGCCCGGGCGCCATCGACCACGTCGACAAGCCGTTCGACCAGATCATCCGCATCATCCCCGATCACGGCATGTCGGCTTTGCTGTACCTGCCAGCCCTGCCGGTGGATCCGTACCACAGCGACGAGGAAACCGGGCATCCCGCATTGCAGACGCTTCGGGTCGACCGCGCCTATGCGGACGACCCGGACTCCTGGGAAGCCTGGGGCACCTTCGAATGGGACGCGGACTGGCAGGAGTACGCCTGGGGCCTCGACAGCGTCCAACCCGTGTACGACGACAACTACGCCGATCCCAGCATCCTGTACTGCACGGTCAGCTACTCGTCCGAGACCGTCGACTATCGCGACTTCTACCTCCGCGCGACCGCGGTGGTCCTCGAGGACGGCGTGCGAACCGCCATCGAGTTCGAGCCGGCGCTGTTCGAATACGCCGAGGAGTGGCTTCCCGAACCCGTCGAGCCGGTCGACCCGGTCGAGCCCGAAAACCCTGCAGAGCCCGAGAAACCCCAAGAACCGCAGAAGGAGCCGCCGACCGTCGTGAACCCGCCCGACGTGAACGGCGGCGACAGCGGAGGGAACCGCGGAGGCGTGGGCCAGGGGGAAAGCGAGCGGAACGAGGCGAGCGAAGAACGGCCGAAGAAAGACGGCTTCCCCGCCGGCGGCGACCCTGTCTCAACGGTCTCGATCCTGCCGCTGCCGCGCAACGAGGAGCCGGCCGCCGGAACGCAGGACGGCGACGGGACGCAAGAAAACGCGCCCGACGAGCAAGCCGGGCGCGCAGGGGAAAGCGATGCTGCAAGCAAGGAATCGATGCCGGGGAAGGCCTTCGCCGATTCTTCGACAAGCCGCGATTCGGCGGCGACCTCCGCGGGCTCGACCTCGTCGGAAACCGCGCACCGTATGCCCGGCTTCGCCCTGGCCATCGGAGGCACGATCGGCGCCATGGCTTTGATCAGCGGCATCGCTGCCTTCGCAAGAGCACGTAGAAAGCGCTAGCGACGGCGGGAGCGCAGCGCTACGACCAACACAACGGCTCCGGCGACGAGGGCGACAGCTACGCAACCCGCCACGAGGGGGAACAAGCCGTCGCCGGTTGTCACCAGCGCTTTATCCGAGCCGGAGGGAGCCCCGGGGCTTACGTTCGTGCCGCTCGGAAGCTTCTCGGGGCTCGGCTTGGCGTTCGATCCGCCGGTCCCTTCACCGGAGTTTTCGCCCGGATTCTGCCCGGAGCCTTCCGAGCCGTCCCCGGGGTTGCCGCCAGACCCGTCGCCCGAACCGTCGTCAGGGCTCCCGCCCGGCTCATCGGGCCCGACCGAAGAGCCGGAAGCGACCTTGACGGACAACGGAGCCGGCAGCTCCATGCCCAGCTGCTTCTCGTCCATCTCCACATGCGAGGAGCTTACGACCTCGAGGCTGCTCACGGACACTTCCGCAACGGAATCGCTCGAAGACGACAACGCGAGGGTTCCCAGATCGAGACGGTCGCCCGAGAACAGGTTCCCGTCCTTGACGGCCACGTAAAGGTTCACGCGCTGGCCGCCGTCCACCGGCTTGAAGCGCACCTGCGCCACCGCGGCGCCCTCGACCGCCTTCGAGAAGCCGAACCCGGCCTCCAGCGCCTCGCCGCCCTCGCCCTTCACCGTCAACGACAGCTTGAGCGCCCGAACCTCGTCGCCTCCCTTGGGGACGACCAGGCTCACGTCGGCCGAGCCGTTCGAGGCGCCCTTGTCCAGAACCACGCCAGGCGCCTCCCCCGCCCAGGCGATTCCCGGGGCGAGGGCTAGGCAGAGCGCGCATGCCGTCAGCGCGCCTGCCGCTATCTTCTTCATCTTCGCAAACATATCTTCAACCGTTCCTCTCGGCTTCAGGCTAATCGGCTGCGACGGTCGCGTTGCCGCCGAGCTCGACGTCGGGCAGATTGTCGGGAACTTTGCCCGGAAGCGAGTCGCTCACCAGGCGCTGCCCCTCGTTCGTCAGCGCGTTGTCCACGCGGTACAGCTCGGCGCGCACCTGCTTGGGCAGCTCCATGTTCGCAAAGTCGCCGGGCTCGATCCAGTAGACCCAGCTTCCTTCGGACACGTCGCCCAGCATGGCGTCGCCGGGCTGGGGAGCCATGATGATCTGGCTGGCCACCGTGCTGCCGTCGGCGTTCACGCCGCCCACCACGTTGCCGTCCTGGTCGTAGAGCACCACCACGTTGTACGCCGGGTTGCCCTTGTACGAGCCGGTGAACACGAGCGAGCCCTTCGGGATGAACTGCTTGTCCAGGTTCTCGTCGGCCTTCTGGTACACGAAGTCGCTCTTCAGGATGCCTGCCGCGCCGCCGTTCGCGTCGAGGAAGGACACGTCGTCGCCCGAGGGCCCGAACACGTCGAGCTCGGCCACCGACAGCTGCCCGCCCGCCTGGCCGACGGCCGTGATGCGCAGGTAGCGTGCATCGTAGGTGCAGATCCAGGGGTCTTTGCCGTTGTCGAAGTACAGCGATGCCTTTCCGTCTTCGTCAAGCGACAGCGAGCCCTTCTTGATGAGGGTGTAGCTCTCGCCGTCGAGGCTGGTCTCGATGCGGTAGTCCCCGATGGCCGACCCCTTAGCGCCGGCTCCCAGCGTATAGCGCAGCGAAGTGACCTCGGTGGGCTTGCCCATGTCGAGCATGATGACGGGGTCTTCGCCGTCCGACCCGCCCGTGTACACCGTGTCGGCCTTGCCGTCGACCATCAGCTCGGACGCGGGCTTCGGCGCGGGGGCGTCGGGATCGTCATCGGTGGCGGGCGGAACCGTGTCCTGCGCGGAGGACATGTTCGTGGACACGGTCCAGCCGCTCTTGTCCTGCAGGCCGTTGCCCGTGAGCTTGATCGGATCGAGCACGAGCGCCTTCGAGCGGTTCAAGAACTTGTCGACGACCGTCACCTCGTAGGACACCACGCGGTTGCCCAGCGAGGAGGCGTTGTCGACGTACGAGGCCGTGCCGTCCTCCGCAGCCTGAGCGAAGCCCACGACCTGACGCTGCTGCACGCCGTCGGCCGTGGTGAGGCGCGCGATCTCGTAGCCCAGCACGGAATCGCCCGCCGATGCGTCTGCGCCGAGAGAGAGCGCCACCTCGCTGCCGTTCACCTCCGCCGTCGCCCGAGCGACGCCCTTGTCCAGGACCGCGCCCGTGTCCTCGTGGGAGCGGGCATAGGCCCGGGCGTCGTCGTTGGCGTAGCTCAGCGCGCGGGTCTCGGCCGGGAACTGGCTGACGTAGGCCTTCGTGGTCTCGTCGGCCGTGAAGCCCCAGCGCTGGAAGAAGTCGGTCAGGTCGCGCTCGGCTGCAGCGCTGGCCAGGCGGATGATGTTCTGCTTCTCGCCGCCGCCCAGGACAAGCTCGGTTCCCTTGGGCGCGGGCGCCGTCTTCGGAGCGCGGGCGTAGCTGTCCACGCGCGCGAAGAAGCGGTTGTCGAAGGCCTGCTGGTACGTGTCGTACAGCTGGTACGCGCCGCCGGCGTCGTAGGCCAGGCGCAGCTGCCAGTACATGGCCAGCTGCGTGAACACGCTGCCGGTGCGGCCCTCGTCGCCCGAGGTCACGCGATCGTACACTTCGTCGTAGCTGAACCGGGCCGAAGCGCTCGTGCCGTTGGACTGCGACAGCTGCGCGAAGTAATTGTTCGTCACCTCGGGGTAGGCGTACTGAGCCTGGTTGATGTTGTGCCCGATCTCGTGCGCGATGCCCCACCCGAAGTACGACCCGGAAGCCTTCTCGCCGTCGCCGTCCACCGCGACCGGGGAGCCCTCGCCGAGCCCCGGCACCGAATCCCACTCGATGCCGATATGATTGCCCGCCGCGTACATGAACGCGCCCGCGAACATGCGCGTGTAGCGGATGTTCAGGTGCTGCGACGGCAGCAGGTTCGCCTTCTTGACGGCATCGGCCGTGCCCTTGTCGAACGAGGAGGCCAGGCCCTTGTGCTGGTAGAAC
>NZ_DBFEGU010000489.1:0-8532 GCF_048329335.1 Eggerthella sp.
CTGTTCACTGTTGCACTTCCGGCGCTCTGCCGTTATCATCTTGTAAAACAACGCTGCGCGCCGAACGGGTTTTTGTTACATGTTACCGGTCTTTTGTGTCGAGGCGTCTTGCAATGACGTGAGCCTATGGTTAAATAGAGCGCGCTTTACAAACGAGTAACGGTTAGGGTACAAGTTTATGGGCTTTCCGGCTTCAACATATCGCTTCATCGATGAGCATGCAAGCTCGTCGACGGAGCAGTGCGCCCTGGCTCGCCCTGCTTCTGCAATCTGCGATGACATGCTGACCCAAAAACCGTCCGGGGGGGGCAGTCTGAGAAAGACTGTCGCGAGCCGCATCGAATAGGCGGCGTCGCTCGCGCCGCGTCCGTCGGATGCGTCGTTCGAGAACCCCGCGTCATCAGGATCTCTCCAACTGAATCGATCGAGCCGCCCGTGCCTTCGCGCGGTCGGGCTCGCTATGTGCTGCAGGTGGTGCCGGGCAGGGAGCGCGCCGTGGCCGAGCGCGTCAAGGCGCTTGCCGGTCCGGAGCTGGTGCGCGACTGCTTCGCGCTGAGCTACTGCATCCTCAAGAAGAACCAGGGCGTTTGGCGTCTGCTCACGGAGACCATGTTCCCGGGTTACCTGTTCGTAGCTTCCGACGACATCGAGGCTTTCGAGAAAACCATCAAACGTTCCACTGCGTTCGCGCGCCTTCTGGGCGCCGAGCGGCGCGCTTTCGCGCTGCGGCCCGAGGAGGCCTCGTTCGTGCATGATTTCGGCGGGCCGAGCCACGTGGTGGGCTTTTCCCGCGGCACGATAGACAACGGCCGCACCATCATCGACGAAGGGCCGCTACGCGGTCACGTCGACCGCATCAAGAAGATCGACCGTCACAAGCGCATCGCCTACCTGGACATCGGCCTGCTCGATCAGAAGCAGGTGAGGGTGGGACTTGAGATCGTGCGCAAAACCTGACCTCGCCCTTCGCAGCTTGAACCAGCTTGCTGCGAGGAGCTCGACGGATAGGCGCCGACGGCGAAACCCCTCCTTCGATCTCCCCGCAGGAAACTGCATGCGCCTTTACGGGCGCGACCGAACATACTTCGATGCGCGAAAACGATGCCGCGTGTGCGTTTCGCCAGCTTCGAAGGGATGAATACCCCCGTCATACGTGCGCGTCGGCGGCGCAGCCGAAGGGCGAAGCCATGCCGTCGCGCGTTGAGGAGCCGTGCATGTGGTACGTGGTGCAGACGGTGGCAGGGCGCGAGTTCGCCGTATGCCGCCTGATAGAGAGCTTGGTCGAGGACGATGTGCTGCAGGAGTGCTTCGTGCCGCGCTACGAGGTGCAAAAGCAGTTCCGCGGCCAGTGGCGCACCTGTACGGCCACGCTGTTCCCCGGCTACCTGATCGTGGTGACCGACCGCGTGGACGAGCTGGAATCGCAGCTTCGGCGCGTGCCGGCGTTCGCCTGGGTGCTGAGCAACGACGGGGGTTTCGTTCCTTTGGAGCGCGACGAGGTGGCGTGGATCGACGCGTTCACCGAGAAGGGGCATCGGACGGTGGGCGTGTCCGAGGGTGTGATCGAGGGCGACCGGATCATCGTGCTGAAGGGCCCGCTGGTGGGCCGCGAGGGCTGGATCAGGAAGATCAACCGTCGCAAGCGCACCGCGTATCTGGAGATCGATATGTTCGGGCGAACCATCCAAACGAAAATCGGATTGGGAATTGTCAGAAAACGAACTTGAAAACGGAATAACGGCAGTGGACGCCGGGGGAGCGGTTGCCCTGGACGACGGCTGCTGCCCTGAGCGTGGAGCTGCCGCCCCCGGTCATCCTAAAAAAGCGACCGGAGGGGTCCGCCAGGCTGTCATCCTGAGCGAAGCGACCGTAGGGAGCGAAGTCGAAGGATCCCGAGCGGCGCCGGCCGAAAGCGTACGCGAGTACGAACCGCTGGCTGTCGAGGGGCGGCTGGGGTACCACTTCGTGAAGCGGGCGTTCGATATCGTGTTCTCGGCGTGCGCGACGATCGTAGGGTTGATTCCGGTCGCTCTTCTTTGCCTGGTTATCCGCCTGGAATCCCCCGGCTCCCCAATATACCTCCAAGAGCGCGTCGGCTATCGCGGCAAGCCGCTTCGCATCCTCAAGCTGCGCACCATGGTGGCCGACTCCGACGACGTGGAGAAGCACCTGAGTCCCGAGCAGCTAACGCAATGGGAGCGCGAGCGCAAGGTGGACGACGACCCCCGCGTCACGCGTGTCGGGCGCTTTCTGCGCAAGACCTCCCTCGACGAGCTCCCTCAGTTTCTGAACGTACTCGCCGGCCAGATGAGCGTGATCGGCCCGCGCCCTGTCGTCGAGGAGGAGCTCGCGGCCTACGGCGACGATGCGGGCGAGCTCCTCTCCGCGAAGCCCGGCATCACCGGCTGGTGGCAGGTGCAGGCCCGAAACGACGCGACCTACGGGGACGGCAGCCGCCAGGAGCTGGAGCTGTCGCGAGGAGGGCTTTCCGGCGCTCCGCGACGTTTCGCCCAACCGCTCCGCGGGGAGGGGCTACCAGCACCTCGCCTAGCGAGAGCTCCGGCACCTCGCGACGCCTGGCAGCTTCCCCAGCGCCCCGAACCCCCGTCTCCTCAATCCCCACCGCCTCCATGTGGATTTACCGCGCAATCGCTTCGATCGTCAAAGTTTTACTTGCGACGTCGTGAAGCTGGAGTATACTTACCCGCAACAAGTTCATAGACGAAATGCGTTGACGAGGACAGTAGGGACGAACCCATCTTCAGAGAGCCGGCGGATGCTGCGAGCCGGCGGTGGGCGGCCTGAACGCCACCTCCGAGCAGTTCGGCTCGAACGCGACGGCACGCAGCGGACGACCTCCGCGTGCAGCCGGGGCAAGTAGGCTGAACCGGCGACTCCGTTATCAGTCCGATCGAGAGCGACCGCGGCGCGCAGGGATGCGTGCAGCCGGGCGCATCTCCCTTCCTTCTGAGGTCCTGGTGCAGCTTGCTTGCAGCGGGATTTTTTTATGCCACGAAACCGGCAACGCCAGGAAGGAAGGGATCGGACATGCAACTACGCAGCGATGCCGTGCGATGCGGCACGGCGCGCGCCCCGCACCGAAGCCTGCTCAAGGCCGACGGCATCACCGACGAGGAGATGGAACGGCCGCTCGTCGCCGTCTTCAACTCCCGCAACGACATCATCCCCGGCCATAACAACCTCGACAAGATCGCCGAAGCCGTGAAGGCGGGCATCTACATGGCCGGCGGCGTGCCGTTCGAGATATCCACCATCGGCGTGTGCGACGGCATCGCCATGAACCACGACGGCATGCACTACTCGCTCGTGTCGCGCGAAGCCATCGCCGACTCGCTGGAATGCGCGGTGCAGGGCCATGCCTTCGACGCGCTCGTGTGCATCCCGAACTGCGACAAGATCGTGCCGGGCATGCTGCTGGGCGCGCTGCGCGTGAACATCCCCACGGTGTTCGTGTCGGGCGGCCCGATGCTCGCCGGCAAGCAGCCGGGCGGGTGCGGGCCCACCACCGACCTCAACACGCTGTTCGACGGCGCGGCGCAGGTGATGAACGGCGACATGACCGAAGCCGAGCTCAAGCGCTACGAGGACACCGCGTGCCCCACCTGCGGCAGCTGCTCGGGCATGTTCACGGCGAACTCCATGAACTGCCTGTGCGAGGCCCTGGGCATCGCGCTTCCCGGCAACGGCACCGTGCCCGCGGTGTACTCCGAGCGCATCCGCTTGGCGAAGCATGCGGGCATGAAGGTGATGGAGCTGCTGGAGAAGGGCATCTGCGCGCGCGACATCGTGAGCGCGGCCGCCTTGCACAACGCCATGGAATGCGACATGGCCTTCGGCGGCTCCACGAACACGGTGCTGCACCTCACGGCCATCGCGCGTGAGGCGGGACACCCCATCACGATGGACGACTGGGACGCCGCGAGCGCGCGCACGCCGCACCTCGTGAAGCTGCAGCCCTCCGGCCCGCGCCCGCTGTCCGACCTGTACGAGGTCGGGGGCGTGCCTGTGGTCATGCACGAGCTGGCAGAGCTCGACCTGCTCGACCGCAGCGCCGTCACGTGCATGGGCACGCTCGACGAGTACCTGCAGGCCTGCACGAAACCGGCCGACGGCGAGGTGTGCCGCGCGCACGACAACCCCTTCTCCCCGTCAGGCGCGCTCAAGGTGCTGCACGGCAACATCGCGCCCGACGGCGCCATCGTGAAGAAGTCGGCCGTCGATCCGTCCATGCTCGTCCACACCGGCCCCGCGCGCTGCTTCGACAGCGAGGAGGAGGCCTGTGCGGCCATCAACGCCGGCAAGATCGCGGCGGGCGACGTGGTAGTCATCCGCTACGAGGGCCCCAAGGGCGGCCCGGGCATGCGCGAGATGCTGACGCCCACGTCCTCCATCGTGGGGATGGGTCTGTCCACCAGCGTGGCCCTGATCACCGACGGGCGCTTCTCGGGCGCCACGAAGGGCCCGGCTGTGGGGCACGTGAGCCCCGAGGCGGCGGCCGGCGGCCCCATCGCGCTCATCGAGGAAGGCGACCCGGTGACGGTCGATATCGAAGGCGGCGCGCTCACGCTGGGCGTGGACGACGCCGAACTGGAACGCCGTCGCGCGGCCTGGCGGCCGCCGGCGCCGAAGCACGACCACGGCGTGCTCGCGAAGTACGCGAAGCTCGTCTCGTCGGCAGACAAGGGGGCGTACGTATCATGACGAACGCACGGAGCACCGCAACCGACGGCCGCGCGCCGCGCCCGAACCAGGCGAACGCCACCGAGGCCGGCGCCCCGCGCGGCCTGGGCAGCAAGACGCCGAAGCAGGGCAAGACGATGAAGGGCGCCGAGGCCGTGGTGGCCTCGCTCGAAGCCGAGGGCGTCGACCTCGTGTTCGGCTATCCCGGCGGCCAAGCCATCAAAATATACGACGCGTTGTACGACTCGGACCAGATCAAGCACGTGCTGGCGCGCCACGAACAGGGCGCCGTGCACGAGGCCGACGGCTACGCGCGCGCCACGGGCAACGTGGGCGTGGCCATCGTCACCAGCGGCCCGGGCGCCACGAACACGGTGACGGGCATCGCGACGGCCTACATGGACAGCGTGCCGCTCGTGGTGATCACGGGCCAGGTGCCGCGCGGCGTCATCGGCACGGACTCGTTCCAGGAATCCGATATCGTGGGCATCACCATGCCGGTGGTGAAGCACAGCTACCTTTTGCAGTCCACCGACGAGCTGACGACTACGTTCCGCGAGGCGTTCCACATCGCCAAGACCGGCCGTCCCGGCCCCGTGCTCATCGACGTCCCGTCGGACCTGGCCAGCGAGCTCATGACGTTCGAGTACCCCGACGACGTGAACCTGCCGTCGTACAAGCCCACCTACCGCGGCAACGCCAAGCAGATCAAACAGGCCGTGTCCCGTATCAAGCAAGCAGAACGTCCCGTGCTGTACGTGGGCGGCGGCACCGTGTCCTCTGGCGCGTCCGAAGAGCTGAAGGCGCTGGCCGAGCTCATGCAGATTCCCGTGGTCACCACGCTCATGGGCAAGGGCGCGTTCCCCGCGTCCCACGAGCTGAACCTGGGGCCCGTCGGGATGCACGGCTCGAAGTACGCGAACCTCGCCATGACGGAAAGCGACCTTATCATCGCGGCGGGAGCGCGCTTCTCCGACCGCGTCACCGGCAAGCTGGACGAGTTCGCGCCGCACGCCGACGTCATCCACATCGACATCGACCCGGCCGAGATCGGCAAGGTGCGCGAGGTGCAGGTGCCCATCGTAGGCGACCTCAAGGGCGTGCTGGCCGGCATCGTGTCGACGTTGGAGAAGGAAGGCGCGCGCCCCGGCACGGGCACATGGGTGGAGCAGATCTCCGCCTGGCGCACGCGCTACCCGTTCTACCATCCCGGCGTGGGGGACGACCCCGACGAGATCGTCCCCGAGGTGGTGCTGAAGAAGCTGTCGGAGTCGCTCGATCCTCAGAACAGCGTCGTCGTGACCGAGGTGGGGCAGCACCAGATGTGGGCGGCCCAGAGCGTGGACCGTGAGGCGCCGCGCAGCTTCCTGTCGTCGGGCGGCCTGGGCACGATGGGCTTCGGCTTCCCGGCCGCCATCGGCGCGGCCATCGGCTGTCCGGAGAAGCAGGTGGTGTGCGTGGCGGGCGACGGGTCGTTCCAGATGAACAGCCAGGAGATGGCCACGGCCAGCATCCACCGCGTGCCGGTGAAGGTGCTCATCCTGGACAACCGCTGCCTCGGCATGGTGCACCAGTGGCAGAAGCTGTTCTACGACGAGCGCTACTCCTCGACGCTGCTGGACGCCAGCCCCGACTTCGTGAAGCTGGCCGAAGCGTACGGCTGGCGGGGCGAGCGGGTGGAGAAGCCCGCTGACGTGGACGCGGCGCTGGCGCGCATGCTGGCAAGCGACGGGCCGTACCTGCTGGACGTGGCCATCTCGCGCGATCAGAACGTGTATCCCATGGTGGCGCCGGGCCGCGCGCTCGACGAGGTGATCGGCGCCATCGACGTGGCCGTGGGAGCCGTGCGCACCGACGTGCCCGAAGGCGACGAAGCCGATGGAAGCGACGTGGAGGGGAGCGACCGATGAAGCACATCCTGTCCGTTCTGGTGGAGAACAAGCCCGGCGTGCTGTCGCGCGTCACCGGCCTCATCTCGCGGCGCGGCTTCAACATCGAGTCGCTGTCGGTGGGCCCCACCGAAGATCCCACCATGTCGCGCGTCACGGCCATCGTGAAGGCCGACGACGTGGCCTACGAGCAGATCACGAAGCAGCTGCACAAGCTGATCAGCGTGCACAAGATCACCGACCTCACCAACGACGCGGCCATCGAGCGCGAGCTGGTGCTGTTCAAGGTGAACGCCCAGCCCGACCGTCGCAACGAGATCATCGAGATCGCCAACGTGTTCCGTGCGAAGATCGTGGACGTGGGCCGCAGCTCGCTGACCATCGAGGCCACGGGCGACGAGAGCAAGCTCAAGGGCATGGAGGACCTCTTCCGCGCCTACGGCATCAAGGAGATCACCCGCACCGGCAAAATCGCCATGTCCCGCAATTCGAAGGACGTGTGAGGCTCGCGCGGCGCATCCCGAACACCAGGTAACCTCAGCCAATAGAAAGGAAAAACGAACATGGCTGTCACGATCTATCACGAGAAAGACGCGAACCCCCAGCTCATCCAGGACAAGAAGGTGGCCATCATCGGCTACGGCAGCCAGGGCCACGCCCATGCGCTCAACCTGCTGGACTCGGGCGTGGACGTGCGCGTGGGCCTGCGCGAGGACTCGCGCTCGCGGGCCAAGGCCGAGGAGGCGGGCCTCAAGGTGATGAGCGTCGCCGACGCTGCCGAGGAAGCCGACTTCATCATGATCCTCACGCCCGACGAGACCCAGGCCGCCACGTACGAAGCGGACATCGCCCCGCATCTCAAGGCCGGCGACACGCTGGCGTTCGCGCACGGCTTCAACATCCACTTCGGCTACATCGAGCCGCCCGCGGAGGTCGACGTGGTCATGATCGCGCCGAAGGGCCCGGGCCACATGGTGCGCCGCGTGTTCACCGAAGGCGCGGGCGTGCCGTGCCTCATCTGCGTGAACCAGGACGCGTCGGGCCAGGCCAAGGATGTGGCGCTGTCGTACGCGTGGGGCATCGGCGGCGCGCGCGCCGGCGTCATCGAGACCACGTTCAAGAACGAGACCGAAACCGACCTGTTCGGCGAGCAGGCCGTGCTGTGCGGCGGCGTGACGGCGCTCATCAACGCCGGCTTCGAGACGCTGGTGGAGGCGGGCTATCCGCCCGAGATGGCCTACTTCGAGTGCTTCCACGAGATGAAGCTCATCGTGGACCTCATGTACGAGGGCGGCATGTCGAACATGCGCTACTCCATCTCGAACACGGCCGAGTACGGCGACTACTACGCCGGCCCGCAGGTGATTACCGACGAGACGAAAGCCGCGATGAAGACCGTGCTGGCGCGCATCCAGGACGGCAGCTTCGCCCACGAGTTCATGGAGGACTCGAAGAACGGCCAGAAGTGGCTCAAAGAGCAGCGCATGGAGCATGGCAACGCCCAGATCGAGGAAGTGGGCGCCAACATCCGCTCGATGTTCAGCTTCGTGAGGAGGTAGGACTGCGGTCCGTCGCCCGCGCAGACGGAGAAGCGCGGGCAGACGGGTTCGATTCGCCGGAGACGGCTTCGCACAAAGAAGGGGCCCGACGTTGAACTGCGCCCCGGTTCTTGGACAAGGAAAATAAAGGTGGCTATGCTGCTAAGGACTGGTTCCGGAATTCCTCCGGGGTCAGTCCTTTCAGTTTAACCTGCCTTCGCCTCGTGTTCCAGTGGACGATGTACGCCTCGAGCCTCTCCTTGCACTCCTCGAAGCTCTCGAAGCTCTGCCCGCGGAAGAACTCGTCCTTGATATGGCCGAAGACCTGCTCGGTCGCGCCGTTGTCGATGCAGTTGCCCTTTCTCGACATGCTCTGGACGATGCCCGCCTCCTCGAGCGTCTTG
>NZ_DBFEGU010000490.1:0-14802 GCF_048329335.1 Eggerthella sp.
GTCGGACGGCGGCTCCCGCGCGCGCTCGCGGATCGGGGGACGCGGCTTCGACGGCCGCCGGTTTCCGGATCGTGCGCAGTCGGCTGCGATCCGGATCGCGATACAGAGGGGCGGGGTTGATGCCCCGTTCCCGTTTCCTGCGAGAAGAGGGAACCGCCCGATCGGTTGGAGCCGGTCGGGCGGTTCTCGTTTTCCAGCTCGCCAAGGGGGAGGGGAGGTCGGCGAGTGTGGACGGGGTTGTTCGGTTTACAGCTGCGCCAGGATGCGGCCGACCAGCATGCCGTGCGTCAGCGCCATGCCATGGCTGATGCCGGGAGCCGGCAGGGGGTAGTCGACGAGGAAGCGGCCGCCTTGGGCGTTGCCCACAGCGTACAGGCCCTCGATGACCTCGTCCTCGGTGTCCATCACGTTGAAGTCCACGTCGGTTTGCAGGCCGCCCATGTTCACGAGGATCACCGTGTCGGTGAGCGGGTAGGCGTAGAACGGACCTTCCTCTACGGGGAACAGACGGTCGGCGCGCTTGCCGAAGTCCTCGTCGTTGCCGGCGGCCGCCAGCTCGTTATAGCGCTCGATGGTGGCGGTGAGCGCGGCTTCGTCGACTTCCATGAGCTTGGCCAGCTCGGCGATGGAGTTCGCCGTCACGCCCAAGGCCTTCTCGCCCTCGAAGTAGCTCAGGAAGCCCGGCGTGTTGCCGTCTTCGTTATCCTCGTCGGAGATGTAGGCGTTTTTGCCGTACGAGCCGTTGGGCACGTCGGCGCCCGACTCCACGTACCAGTTCACGTTGCCGTGGCCGGTGTCCATGTACTTGATCTGGTCTTTCCACTTGCTGTCGAAGATCTGCCAGGCCGTCTTCTTCGGCAGGCGCGAAAGCTGGTTCTGGAACGGCTGGCCTCCCACGTCCTCGTTCATGAAGCGCTCGCCGTTGATGTCCACCAGCAAGAACGCATCCATGCCCAGAGGTCCGCCCAGGTGGTGCGTCATGGGAGCGTGCGGACCGTCCTCCATCTTCGCGCCGATCCACATGCCCATCTGCTGGCCGTCGCCCGTGTTCGTCTTCTCGCCCTTGGCGTCGACGTTCGGGAAAATGCTCATGAAGCGGTCGGACCACGGCACGTAGTAGCTCATCATTTCGGCGTTCGAGGCGTAGTCGCCCGTAGCCAGAAGCACGGCCTTGCTGGCGGTGATCTTCTTGTAATCGCCGTTCTCGTCTTCGACGATGACGCCTTCCACGCGTCCTGCGTTGTCCGGACGCACCAGCTGGCGGGCGAACGTGGAGTACAGGAACTGCACGCCGGCCTTTTCGCAAATGTCCACCATGTTCTGGATGTAGGGGCCGTTGTCGGGCAGGCAGATCTGGCAGTCGTCGAAGATGGGGTAGAAATCGTCGGCGATGTTGGCCTCGGCGGGATGCGGCCAGTGCATTTTGCGGACGCTCATGGACTTGCCGTCGTAGGTGTCGGATTCCGCCTCCACCACGTACTGACCCTCGCTGGCGGCCAGGAACCAATCGAACGCCTCGCCGGAGTTGTCGGCCCACAGGTTCAGGATGCGCTGGTTGGGGCGGTAGCCGCACTCTTTCATGATCTGGCCGACTGCGGCGTTCTTGTCGATGTGGATGCCCAGGTCCTCTTGGATTTTGCCGCCGATGCAGCCCACCTGGTTCGAGCGGTACTGCCACGTGGTGGCCTTCTCCACGACGACGATGTTCTTCGCGCCGCTTTCCACGGCTGCGCGAGCCGCGCTGATGCCGGAGAGTCCGGCGCCCACGATGACGATGTCGGCTTCGACGGTCTCTTTGATGTCGCTGTCGGCAATGGGGCTCGGAGCGGTCAAGAAGCTCGGTCCGCCGGCGGCGGTGGAGCCGGATGCGGCGCTGGCGTCCGATGCGCCTGCGCTTGCCGCGTCGCTGCTGGCTTGCGGCGAGCAGCCGGCCAGCCCTGCGGCTCCGGCGGCCATGGCGGCTGTGGCGCCCAAGCCTAGAAACGCGCGGCGGGACAGCCCTCGTTCATTGCGTGACATGGTCATGTCGTCCTCCCTGTTCGAAGTGTTCTCGCGTCATCCCTCATGTGACGCTGGCATGACGATACGTCGCAGCGCGTGGTTTGCCGCCGACCCAAAGGGTTGATTCCGAAGGAGGTGGGTTGATATCGTCCCAAAGGGTTGATGCTGGCGTGCGTTCGCGCTCCGGGTGAAAAAGTCCGGTACAATGACGGAAGTTTTCAGGGGCGTGCGAGGGGCGAGCGATCGTCCGGAGGGAGGAGGATCGGTGAAGGCTGCGTTCTCGTCGACAAGCCGCGAATTCACTTCGCGCTACGCCGGTCTAAGCTTCTACTGGGCCTGGGTGTTCTTGTCGTTCAATTCGCTGGATATAGTGGGAGGGGACGGACGGGCAATCTCGATAGTGCACATTATGTCGTCGGCTACCGCTATGGTGATGTTTGCGGTATGTGCGTTGAGCTGGCGCTCGGTGATGGGGTGGGCGGCCAAGCGCGTTCGAATCGTGCTGCTGGCATGCGGCGTGACGGCGCTTGCCGGAACCTGCCTGTACGCACTCCCCTTGTTCTCCGCTTTGCCTGCGGCGATGGGCGCAGGCGCGTTTGCCACGGGATTCGCTTGCACGCCTATCGTCTTGGCTTGGGGTGTAATCTATCGTGACCTCGACGCCCGGCGCGCCGTGCTGTTCACGTCCATGACGTTTCTGGGCGCCGCCTTGCTGTACGGGGCGATCATGCTGCTTGGGTCGACGATGGCGCCGGTTGCGGTGTCGCTGCTGCCCTTGGCCGCGGCGGTTGCTGCGATGGTGAGCTTGCGCGATTGGCGGGCCGAATGCGCGCCGGATGCCGAAGCGCGCCGCCGCGCGCGGAGCGAGATACGCGACCTCGTGCGCACGGCGCTGTCGTGGCGCGTGCTGGTAGGGCTGATCGCGGCGTTGTTCTCGTATGGCGGGCTGCGGGTGTATTTCGGCTCGGTTGCGCCGAGCGTGTTCTCGGATCCCGCGCTCATGGCGGGCACCATCGCGTTGGCGGCGTTCGTGTTCTTCGTGTATGGCGCTCTGGTGTCACGCACGAGCCTCAACCTTGGCGTGCTGTACCGTATCGCCATGTCGGTGTGGGCGTTGGCGTTCGTGTTGATCGCGCTGGTGGGTCACGACAACGTGACGATGGTGTTCTTCATGGCGTCGCTCAGCTCGGTGCTGTTCGAGGTGCTCACCTGGGCGCTTTTGGTCGAAATCGCGCGCACGACTCATTTTGCGGCGCTGCTGGTGTTCGCGGTGGGCCGTTTGGCCGTGCATGTGGGAATAGTGGCTGGCGAGGTGGCTGCGTTTGCATTGATCGACGATATGGCGTTGTTCGCGGTTGTGGCCGTGTTCGTGTTGGTGGCGTCGACGGGTTTCGCGTTCGCCGACCGCGATACCACGTTCGCATTTGAGAGCCCGACGCCGGCCGAGTTGGAGCGACTTTCCGGTGGGGACGGGCGTTCGCATGCCGACGAGTCGGTTTCGTCTGGCTCGGGGGCTGCGGGCTCTGCGGTTGAGCCGGCGGATGCGAGCCTTGTTCCTGTCGCCGCGGACGTTGGGGCGCGCATCGAAGCGCTGGCGAAAGCGTATCAGCTATCGCCGCGCGAGAAGGAGGTGTTCGCTCTGTGGGTGACGGGGCACGGCTCGAAGTACATCCAGGAGAAGTTCGTCATCTCGCCGGCAACGGTGAAAACCCATGTGCGCCATATTTACGAGAAGTGCGATGTCCACAACCGCGCCGAACTTATGCGCAAGCTGGAAGAGGCCGGCTGAGAAGCGACGCGGCTTCGACGCGCTGCCGGGCGGCATTTCCCGCGCGTGCCCGCGGATCGGGCGTGCGGCTTCGGCGCGCTGCCGGTTTCCGGAACGTGCGCCGGTCGGCTGCGATCCTGCGAAAGCGCGGCGTCCTTGCTTGGCGCCAAAACGACGAAGCCCTCCAACATCTGGTCGGAGGGCTTCGCGGGGGGCGGTCGCGGAGGCGCGCCCTTAGGCGCGCGTTGCCAGCTTGCGGTTCACCACGCGCTTGAACATCACGGTGAGCAGCACGAGGCCCACGCCGATGAGGATGTGGCCGATGCCGGCGATGCCCGAGATGGCGGCGTCGGGCATCGCAAGCGGTGCTCCGGTGACTTCCACGACGCCGCGCACCAGCATCATGCACACGGTGACGACCAGGCCAACGTTGTACACGATGTAGAATGGCTTGAACAGCTTGTCGCCGGTGAAGTCGTCCTGCAAAGCGAACAGCGTGGCGATCAGGAATACCGCGAACCCGAGCACCAGCAGGTGCGGGTGCATAAGTCCCAGTGTGGTCTGCCCGGTGAACTGCGCGAAGTTCGTGAACTCGCGGAAGAATACGCCTGCCGCCGCCCCGGCGATAAGGTATACGAGTGCGGTGTTGATCAGTTTCTTCATAAGGATCCTCCCTGGTCCGTATGGTCAAATATGAACGTTGTTCATTATCCGAGGTTTCTTTTTCCGAAGGGGATATGTCACCAAATCGTCATCAATTGCCGTTTCCCTGCGGGCGATCCACGAGCGCGAGCGGTTGTGCTACCCTGTTCCTCATCGAAATCAACGGCGGAGCCGGGCGACAAGACGAGGACGTGGTGCATATGGTGAACGAGAGAATGTACGGCTTGGGAGCCGAGCCGAGCGCGATTCGCGAGTTGTTCGCGTACGGCATGGTGCGCAAGGCGGAAATCGGCGCCGAGAACGTGTTCGACTTCAGCATCGGCAACCCTAGCGTTCCCGCGCCCGATGCCGTGAAGCAGGCGGTGCTCGAGCTCATGGACGAGGAGCCCAGCGCCTTGCACGGCTACACGCCGGCAGCGGGCGATCCGCGCGTGCGCCAGGCCGTGGCTGACCATATTCGCCGTCGCTACGACGTGCCCGCCCAGCCCGAGCAGGTGTACCTCACGGCAGGTGCCGCCGCAGGCTTGGCCATCTCCATCTCGGCCGTCACCGAGCCTGGCGACGAGGTCATCATCATCGCCCCGTTCTTTCCCGAGTACAAGGTGTGGATCGGCACGGCGGGATGCGCGTGCGTGGAGGTGCCGGCGCATGTGCCCGACTTCCAGCTGGATATCGACGCGCTTGCGCAGGCCATCGGACCGAAGACGGCCGCCATCATCCTCAACTCGCCGAACAACCCGGTGGGCGCCGTGTGCTCGCGCGAGAACCTGGAGGCGTTCGCCGCGCTGCTTGCGCGCAAGGAAGAAGAGCTCGGCCGCAAGCTGTACGTTATCAGCGACGAGCCGTACCGCGAGATCACGTACGGCGCCGAGGTTCCCTACGTGCCGTGCGTGTGGCCGCGCACCATCGTGTGCTACTCGTACTCGAAGTCGCTGTCGCTGCCGGGCGAGCGCATCGGGTATCTGTACGTGTCCGACCTGATGGACGACGCGCGCGAAGTGTCCACGGCGGTGGCCGGCGCGGGCCGCGCGCTGGGCTTCATCTGCGCACCGGTGCTGTTCCAGCGCGTTATCGCGCGCTGCATCGATGAGCCTTCCGACGTGGCGGCCTACGCGGCCAACCGCGAGCTGCTGACGACGGGCCTCGGCGAGTTGGGATACGAGTTCGTGGAACCGCAGGGCGCGTTCTACCTGTGGGTGCGCGCGCTCGAGGACGACGCGCAGGCGTTCAGCGATCGCGCGAAGGCTCATGAGCTGCTGCTGGTTCCATCCGACAGCTTCGGCGTCGGCGGCTGGGTGCGCGTGAGCTACTGCGTCTCGCGCGAGGTCATCGAGCGCAGCATGCCCGCGTTCAAGGCTCTCAAAGAATCGTACGAAGGCTAAGGGCTTGCCGTAAAGGGCCGGCGACGCGGCTTCGGCCGTCGTTGTCGGCTTTTTGTTTTGCCGAACCGGAAAGGTCGGGAAAAAGTGTTGCCCTCCTCGAACTAATGATGGCGCTCTCGTCCTCGACGCGCGATAATATCGCTAGATCGCTTTGCTGCGATAAAGCAGCATAGCGATGCAGACGGTATAGGTTCGAACAAGGGGACACACGATGGCTCAGCAAGACGGTTCTCCGGCGAAGGCGTCCGGAGAGAACATCGAGCAGTTCGGCTACAAGCAGGAACTGCGAAGAGGTATGGGACTATGGGACGTGGTATTGTACGGCGTCCTGTTCATGGTGATTATCGCGCCGCAGTCCATTTTCGGCACCATCCAGCAGAACAGCCACGGCATGACGCCGCTGGTGTACATCATCGGCTTCGTGGCCATTCTGTTCACGGCTATGAGCTACATGCGCATGAGCAAGCGGTTCCCCATTGCGGGTTCGGTGTACTCCTACGTGCAGCGCGGCATCAACCCGCACGTGGGCTTCATGGCGGGCTGGCTGATCCTGCTCGACTACGTGCTGGTTCCCTCCTTGCTCATCGTCATGGTGATGAACTGGGGCGTGGCGCTGGTGCCGGGCAGCCCGGCATGGCTGTGGGCTGTGGCGTTCATCGCGTTCAACACGTTCGTCAACATTCGCGGCATTCAGATGAGCCGCGGCGTTGACTGGGTCATCTTCATCGTCGAGATTGTGGCCGTGGTCGCGTTCATCGCTCTTGGCACCAACTTCGTGTTGGGCGGCGGCGGCGCGGGCGGCTTCGTCCTCGACCCGATCTACCAACCGGGTCAGGTGGACGCGCACTTCGTGGCGGCGGGCATCTCCATCGCGGCGCTTTCGTTCCTGGGCTTCGACGGCATGTCCACGCTGGCCGAGGAAACGCACGAGCCCGAGAAGAACATCGGCAAGGGCATCATCATCGCACTGTCCATCATCATCGTCGTGTTCGTGGCGCAGACCTACATCGCCGCCATCGTGCAGCCCGATTGGGCGGCCACCGATCCCGACATGGGCTTCTTCGATTCCGTCTACCTGGTGGGCGGGCCGGTGTTCTACAAGATCATGTTGCTGGTCAACATCGTCGCGGTGGGCATCGCCAACATCATCAACGCGCAGATGGCATCCTCGCGCCTGCTGTACAGCATGGGCCGCGACGGCGTGATCCCGCGCGTGTTCGGCAAGGTGCATCCGAAGTTCCAGACGCCGTGGTTCGCCTCCATCTTCTTGGGCGCGATCACGCTGTGCCTGGCGCTTCCGCTGCAGGACTACATGGGCACGCTGGCGGGCTTCGTGAACTTCGGCGCCCTGTCGTCGTTCATCCTGCTGAACTTCGCCGTGTTCTGGTTCTTCTTCGTGAAGGAGAAGAAGCGCGCGTCGTTCAAGGACATCCTGATGTACCTCATCTGCCCGTTCATCGGCATAGCCATTTTGGGCTACGTGTTCACCGGCTTCGAGTGGGCCACGTATGCCGTGGGCGTCACCTGGCTGGTCATCGGCCTGATCATCGGCGCGGTGAAATCCAAGGGATACAAGGAAGTGCCCGAGGCGTTCAAGAACCTGGAAGTGTAAGGACGCATTCGTTGATTGAAGGGACGGCCGCGGCGTATTTGCCGCGGCCGTTCGCGTTTTCGTTCCCCGCAACGCATCATCGCCCGAAAAACACGCCTCAGCTTCGATTTCCGTGTTTTTCGGGCGATGATGGTGCGCAAGCCGAATGAGAAGGAGATGACGATGGGCGAAGGAAAGGCCGTGCTGGCCGTCGGAGCCATCATGGTGGACATGCTGTGCCAGGTTGCGCGCCTGCCCCGATCGGGCGAGGGGATCGTGGTGGAGGAGTCGCGCGCCGTCGTGGGCGGTTGCGCGTTCAACGCGGCGAACGTGCTGCGGCAGCTGGGTGCTCCGTACGAGCTGTTTGCGCCGGTGGGGTGCGGCATCTTCGCCGGGTTCGTGGAACGCGAGCTGCGCGAGCGCGGGCTCGAGGCGCCGCGGTTCGATGATCGCGACAGCGGCGGCTGCATGTGCTTCGTGGAGCCGGGCGGCGAGCGCACGATGGTCACGCTGCCGGGCATCGAGCGTCATTTCGTGCGCGCATGGTTCGACCGTGTCGAGGCCGCGCGCTTCGGTTGCGGGTTCGCGAGCGGCTACGAGGTGGAAGGGCCGGGCGGCGACGCCATCATCTCGTTCTTCGAGGATCATCCCTCTATAGAGCTGTATTATGCGCCCGGCCCGCGCGTCTGCGGCGTAGGCGCGCAGAAGACGGCCCGCATCAACGCGTTGCATCCGGTATGGCATCTGAACGACCAAGAGGCGCTTGCGTATACCGGGCGCGCCACGGTTGAAGAGGCGGGCGCCGCCATCGCCGAGAAGTGCGGCAACGCGGTGGTGATCACGGCGGGCAAGGACGGCGCGCATCTGTTCGTCGATGGGCGGCATGCGGTGGTTTCTGCCGGGCTTGTGGATGTGGTGGACACCGTCGGCGCGGGCGATGCGCATCTGGGCGCGCTGACCGCGGCGCGCGCGGCTGGACACTCATGGGAAGACGCGCTGGCGTTGGCGAACCGCGTGGCCGGAGCGGTGTGCGGCGTGGAAGGGTCGACGCTGACCGACGAGGCGTTCGCGAGGACGGGTGCGCGGCTGTAGGACGCGTTGTCTGATGGCGCAGTCGTTCGTTGAGATATTCTCTGACGAAACTGTTATCTATACGTAAACTTGTCGTACAATTGAAGTTACTTTTCCCTAACGGCTAGGAATTGTCGTCGGTGCTTGCCCGTGCGATCTTCCCGGATGAAAGTGGTATGCTCATGGAGGCGATGTTCGGTGAAGTCGAAACCCTTGCCTACGTGATAGACAGCGAATGCCGCGTCGTCTACTTCAACAAGAAGATGGAGGTTGCGTTTCCCCATTTGAAAACGGGCATGCTTTGCTATCAGGCCTTGCGCGGCGAGCCCGCCTCTTGCCCGGATTGCCCGCTGATGCTTGACCATGCCAGCAAGGGCCGGGTCTACAACCAGCGCATCCGGAGCTGGATAGAGACAGAGGTGAGCGACATAGACTGGCCTGGCTCGGGCGCGTGCCACATTTTCCTGAGCCGTGTCATCGATCGGCCTGATTTGGGCGCGGCCGATCCGAAGCCGTTCGATGCCCTGACGGGCCTGTATACGCGCGAAGCGTTTTTCTCGGCGGTCTCCACTGCGATCCAAGCATATCCGGAGCGCTCGTATTGCCTGATGGCCGTTGACATCGAACATTTCAAGCTGTTCAACGAATGGTACGGCGAAGAGGCCGGAGATTTGTTTCTGGAAGAGGTGGGGAGGCTGCTCGGCGAGGCTGCAGTCGAGAGCGGCGGCGTTTCAGGCTATCTGAGCGGCGACGACTTCTGCATGCTGCTGCCTTGCGACGAGGGCATGATCGAGACTCTGCGAGCCCGCATTACCCAAAGCGCGCTTCATCACGGCAAAGGCATGGGCTTTCTTCCCGCGTTCGGGCTGTTCCGCATTGACGATCGGTCCCTGCCCGTCGGCATCATGTACGATCGCGCGTTGCTGGCTTTGGCCTCGGTCAAGGGGAATTACGCTCAGCGTTTCCGATGGTACGACGATGGTATGCTCAGAGAGATCAAGGACGACCATTCGCTTTTGCTCGAAGTGCAGCAGGCTTTGGAGAAGGGCGAGATCACGTTCTACGCTCAGCCGAAATGCAACCTCGACACGGGCAAGATCGTGGGCCTCGAGGCTCTGGTTCGCTGGATGCACCCTGAGCGCGGGCTCATCCCGCCGATCCAGTTTATCCCCATGCTGGAGCGAAATGGGCTGATAACCGCGCTCGATCTGCATATTTGGGAGGAAGTGTTCCGCGCTCTGCGCGCGTGGATGGACGCCGGCCAGGCGCCCGTGCCCATTTCCGTGAACGTGTCGCGCCGCGACTTGTATGCGCTCGATGTTTTGGGCACGTTCGAGGGATTGCTCGAAAAGTATGATATCCCCCCTCGTCTGCTCGCCGTCGAAATCACCGAAAGCGCGTACGTCGAGGATTGCGAGCTGATCGTGGACATCGTCGAGGGTTTCCATGACCTGGGCATCTCCGTTCATATGGACGATTTTGGCAGCGGGTATTCGTCGCTTGGCATGCTGAAGGACGTGAACGTCGACGTCTTGAAACTGGACATGAAGCTGCTGGACGCGATAGACGCGCAAAGCCGCAAAGCCCGTAGCATTCTGGAAGCCATCATCGGTATGGCGAACTTGCTGGACATCCGCGTGATCGCGGAGGGGGTGGAAACCGAATCCCAACGGCAATTGCTGGTGAAGATGGGGTGCCTGTACGGGCAAGGATACTTTTTCTACAAGCCCATGCCGAAGGCGGAGTTCGAGCCTTTGATTGCGAATCGGACGAAGGTTGATTTCCGCGGCATCCATGCGGACTCCATCGAGAGGTTCCGTATTCGCGACCTGATAGAGAGCAGGGTGCTTAGCGATGCCATGCTCGACGATATCCTGGGTCCCTTGGTGCTGTACGATCTGTACGACGGCGAAGTGGAGCTTCTGAGCGCCAACGAGCAGTACTGTCAGCTGAACGGGGTTAACGCCGTTGACCTGCACGAGCTGCGTTCCACGTTCGCGCGTCGAGCGTTCGAGTCGGATTGGGACGAGGTCATGGAAGCGTTCGAGCAAGCTCGCGAGAACGTCCCGAATGGCGCGGTCGTCGTAGTGCGTCGTATGCGCCCGGACGGGTCGACCGCTCACCTGCTCGTCCATCTGCTGTTCCTGCGCGAGCACGAAGGCCACTACCTGTATCTGGGTTCGCTGAGGGACGTGACTCGCGAGCGGCAGCAGGCGCGTCAGCTGGAGTCCTCTCGTCGAGCGTTATCGGCTGCCACGGATGCTTCCCCGCGCGATCCGCTGCTCGTAGCATTGGGGGAAGAGAACCGGCGAACCGCCCTGGCGCTTTCTGCAGAGCTTTCGCCTGGGGGAATGATCGGAGGATACTGCGAGCCGGAGTTCCCGCTGTACTTCGCCAACGCTGCTATGGTGGAGCTTCTGGGTTACGACACGTACGAGGAACTGGCTGCGGGCATCGATTGGCGCGTGGGCAACACCATACATCCGGACGATCTGGCCTCGGTTGCGCTCGACATCGGGCCCGAGTACTACGTGGGGCTCGAGTACACTACCACGTACCGCATGGCTCGCAAGGACGGGACGTGGTTCTGGACGCTCGACAAAGGCCGGGTGGTCGAAGCGGAAGACGGCAGGCTTGCCATCGTGAGCGCTTGCACCGACATCACCGAAGTCATGGCGGTGCAACAGCAGCTTGCCGAGCGAAACAAATTGTTGATCAGCCAAAACGAAGAGCTTGCATTCCTGAATGAAGATATGCCCGGCGGCTATCATCGCTGCCTCGACGCTCCCGGGTGCGATTTCCTGTACATGAGCGACCGCTTTCTGGACATGTTCGGCTACACGCGCGAAGAGATAAAGGAGCTGTTCGACGACAAGTACATGCTCATGGTGCACCCCGACGACCGCGACAGCGTGGCCAAAGGCGTGACCGCGCTCAGGGAGGGCACTGCGGGGTCGGATCCGTTGGAGTACCGCATGAGAGCCAAGGACGGCTGGCGCTGGGTGATCGACCAGAGCCGTTTCTTGGAATACGATGACACCTCGTTTCTGCAGGGCGTCGTAGTGGACGTGACGGAAACCGTGGAACTGCGCGACATGATGAGCATGCTGATCGAGCACACCTCGAGCGACATCGTGCTGCTGTCATGGTCCGACAAAGAGGACGTCCGCGTGAACGTGGTGGCGTGCGGTGCGTCGAAGAAGTACGGGCTCTCGCCCGAGCAGTACGAGGATATCATTCGCGGCCAGCTGTACCTTCCGAGCGGAGACGGGGGCGGGCGCCTGGTCGACGAGATCGTCGACAAGATCGATCGAGGCGAGAGCTTGGCGATTGTGGATCGACCGCGCTTTCCCGGGCACGAGAACGTCTGGATGCACGTCGAGGCACGCCGCGTGGGCCTCGAGTCCTCTGAACGTATAGCGTTGTGCCTGGTCACCGATGTGACTACCATGAAGAACCAGCAACAGGAGCTGTGGCTCACCAAGCGAAAGCTGGAGGGGGTTCTGGATCAAGCCGGCGTCCAAAGCTGGGACTGGGACATCAACAGCAATCGCTTGGTGCTCTCGCGCAGCGAGCTTATGGAGCGTATATTCGCAGGTCTGAGCCGCTTCGAGGACGACATGCTGGTCGTGGACGGGTTCGACCCCGAGACTATGCGGTTCCGCTTCGTGCCGCCCGACTACCAGCAGGCGTTCAGGGACTCGTTTCGGGGCGTGCGCACTGCTCGCGATCGACAGCGCTCGGTGTTCGAGATTCCGTTCACGTTCGAGGACGGGGCGCCTGTGTGGATAGAGGTCGCGTGCGAGACGGTGCGCGATGAGCGGGATCGACCCGTCCGCGCGGTGGGATACTACCTTGACATGACCGATCGCAGAAACGAATCCTTGCAGAACAAAGCGAACTCCGAGGCGTTGCGGCAGCTGCGAGAACAGAGCTTCCAGCTGCTCAAGATGGCGAAGACCGATGCGTTGACCGGGTTGCATAACCGCCAGGCGGCCATCCCGAAGATAGAGGAGCGCCTACGCGCGGTCGAGGCGGGCGAGCTGGGCGATGCTTCGTGTGCGCTGATCATGTTGGATCTGGACTCCTTCAAGCTGGCCAACGACGTGTTCGGGCACGCGTACGGCGATCAGGTTATCGTGCATGTGGCCGAGGCTCTGAAGGAGTCGTTCCCTGGCGACGTCGTCTGCCGTATGGGTGGGGACGAGTTCCTGGTGTGGTGCGAGGACGTGGACGAGGGAGCGCTGGAGGATAGGATCGCCTCTGCGCTGCGTGCCATGGAGGTCGAACGCGTTGAGGACGGTCGAACGTTCCTGTTCTCAGCGTCGGCCGGTTACGTGCTGGTTCCGCAGGAGGGCTTCTCGTTCGACGACCTGTATCAGAAAGCGGATTCGGCGTTGTTCTCGGTCAAGATGGGCGGCAAGCGCTCCTGCTCGCGATACTGGTCTGGGATGAAGAGCGTTCGCTGCGAGCTGGCCGAGTGACGGGTGCTGCCGGCTCTTTGTCTGCAGCCGCTTCGGCTCGCTTGCTTGCGCGATCATGAAAACAACACTTACGAGAATGCTTGAGATTCGCTAGAATCGAAGATGCCACGGCGCGCTCCAGCGCGCCCGGCGTGTCTCGTTTCCCCGAAAGGCGCCTTCTGCGCTGGTAGGTTCGATGGGGCCAATCAAGACAACCGAAGACGAAAGGACGATTCCTTTATGCAAGGGAAACCTCTTGTGCTGCTGCTGTCCGTCTTGTACGGCAGCGCGTTCATTGCGGGGTTCAACGAGAACCTCGTCAACATGGCGCTCGTGTCCATCATGGCGGAGTACGGCGTCGACTCCGTGACGGCTCAGTGGCTGGTCACCGGCTATATGATCGTGGCCACCGTCGTGGTCACGTGCATGGCGTTTCTCTATCGGCGCTTCCATGTGCGCACGCTGTTCTTCGGCGCGGCCGGCTTGAGCATCGTCGGCTCCGCGATGGGGCTCGTCGCTCCCAGCTTCGAGCTGCTGCTGGTCGCGCGCCTCGTGCAGGCGGTGGGCACGGGCATCTTCATCCCGCTTATGATGAACACCATCCTCGTGGTCACGCCGAAGAACAAGCTGGGCACGTACCTGTCCGTCGGCGGCTGCATGATCACGTTCGGCCCCGCGTTCGCCCCGGTGGTGTGCGGCGCGCTGGTGACGGCGTTCGGATGGCACAGCATTTTCGTCGTGCCCATCGTGGCGATGGCGGTGCTGGCCGTGCTCGGCTTCTTCTACATGAAGAACCTCGAAACGCACGAAGCGCATCTCGACGTGCTGTCGGTGCTCCTTTCCGCCGTGGCGCTGACCGTGTTGTCGTTCGGTTTGACGCAGCTGACCACCGACGGTGTTCTGGCTGCTGCCGCCCTCGTGCTGGCGGCGGCCATGGTTGCAGTGTTCGTGGTGCGCCAGCTGCGATGCGCGCATCCGCTCATCGATTTGGCGCCGATGAAGAATCGCGCGTTCTGGCCGGCGCTCATTCTGGTGACCATCGCGATGATGAGCATGTTCTCGATGAGCGTGCTGTTGCCGCTGTACTTCGAAGGCGCGGCGGGCATGACCGCCTTCGCCGCTGGTCTGGTGATCCTCGTTCCCGTGCTGGCGAACGCGGGCGCCACGCTGCTGGGTGGCCGCATCATGGACAAACGAGGCGAATGGCCTTTGCTGCCTCTGGGCTTCGGCGGCATTGCCATCGGCTTCATCGCGTTGGTGGCGGTTGCGCCGCAGCTGTCCGTGCCGGCGGTGTTCGCGGCCATGCTGGTGATGTACGTGGCGGTGGGCTTCATCTTCTCGCCCTCGCAGACGGCAGGCCTGCGGGCGCTGCCGCCTCAGCAGAACCCGTTCGGCGTGGCGCTCATGACCACGTTCGTGCAGATCGCTGCATGCATCGGGCCATCGTTGTATATCGGCATCATGTCGTCGGGGCAAGCGGGCGCTGCGGCCGGGGGCGCTTCTGCGGCGCAGGCGACCGCGGACGGGTTCGCGCTTGCGATGGTGGTGGCCGCGGCCATCGGCGTCGTTGGGTTCGCTTTGTCGCTGGCGTATGCTCGCGCGGCGCGGAAGCGTGCGGCCGTGCAGGCCGTGGAACGCGCGGCGCAGTCTCCGGTGCAGTCGGTGCTGGCGTCCATCATGGAGGCCGACCCCTACACGCTGCCGGCCGCCACGCCGGTGCGCGAGGCGATGCGCGCGTTCGTGGATTTGAGGGTCGGCGGGTTGCCGCTGGTGGACGAGCAGGGGCATCCGGCGGGCTTCGTGTCCGACGGCGATGTGATGCGCTACCTCGCCGACAAGCATCCGCTGATCACGGGATCGTAT
>NZ_DBFEGU010000491.1:0-3503 GCF_048329335.1 Eggerthella sp.
GGTCGTATACGGAATCCCATCCAGGACGGGGACGCGCTCAGCGCACGCATTCCGAACCGAAGCGCACGACGAGGGCAACCGCCGCGGCAAAGAGCGCCATACCCATCGCCGCGACGGCCGCCGACGCGAACAGCGAAAGCGCGAATCCCACGCCCACCAGCGCAAGCGCGCCGTACTCGTAGCACAAACGCGGGCCGCCCGGGAACAGACGCACGGCATCGAGGCCGCAGCAGAGCAGCGATGCGGCGCCGACCAGCACCGCAAGCGCAAGCGCGAGAGGAAGCGACGTGCCGATGGGAATCATCGCAGCCACGGCGCCGCACGCGAGCAAGGTCGTGGCGGCGAACGCGGGCAGCGTGTCGAATGCCAGCAGTTCGAGCACGCCGAACGGCAGACGGTCGCGCACGAGGCGATTGCGCGCGTCGTCCCGAAACGCCCGCGTGGCCTCGCGCACGCCCTGCGGCATGAGAACGGCCACCGGCAGCCAGAACACGAACAGCACGGGGCCGCCCGCGCCGAGAAGCGCGAGCACCCCGAGCGGCACGACGAAGGCACCTTGCATCACGAGGCTCGCAAGGCCGTCGTACTGGCGCGCATGCGACAGCGCGGCGCGCTGCACGAGGGCGAGGCGGCCCTCCCCGCGCGGCAGGGAGAACCGCACGGGACGGTCGGCCAGCTTGCGGCGACGCTGGTATTCGGCGATGTCGTTGCGGTCGAGGGGCGACAGCATGCCGAACTGGCAGAGGTCGGCATGCAGGGAGTTCTCGTCGATGACGCGCGTCATATCCACGCGCGGCGCAAGCAGGGCGAGGGCGATCGCCGCGACGGCGAGGACGAAGAATCCGCCCACGGAAAGAACCGCGAACGTCGCAGGAGCCAACAGCGCATCAGCGCCCGCGGCCAGCGCGACGCCGCACCAGGAAACGGCAAACGCCACGAGAACGAATGCGGCCGCAGCCGTGCGCCATCCGCTCCAGCCGTCGCTTGCCAGCCGGACGAAACCTACGACCCAGCCAAGCGCAACCGCGGCCGCAGCCAGCGCCGCACCTGCGAGCGCCACCGCGGCCGGCGCGCCCGCGAGCACGGACGCGCTCTCCAACCCCACGCCCAGCAGAAACCCTAGCGCCGCCCCGGCAGCCGCGCCTGCGAAAGCTTGCACTCCGGCCGACACGCCCGCGAGCGCCCGCGCGCTCACCGCGCTGGCCGCCAGATAGGCTATGTCGGGATGCGACAGCTTCAACGGCGTCGTGCGCGCGCCCGCGATGCCGACGCGCAGCAGGACGAGCGCCACCGCGAGCAGCGCCCCCTGAACCGCGAGCGAGCATACGGCGGCGGCGAGGCCGACGAAGACCCCCTGGATCGCATCGACGAGCGCTGCGGCCATGAGCGCGGCCCACACGAGCATGATGCCCACCGCGTACAGCTGGTAAGCGCGCTCTCCCCAGCCGCCGTCGTCGACGCCGGCGCCCACGAGGTGCAAGGTTCGGTTCAGAGCCGAGCGCGCATGGCGCGCTCTCAGCCACAGCAGCAGGCGAACGTCATGCATCGTCGCCTCCGAAGCTCGCGCCGAACGCGTTCCGCACCATGCGTCCTTCGCCTCCGTCACGCGCATCGAGCACGGCGAGGCGGCCGTCTTCCAGACGCAGCAGCGCGTCCGGCCGCAGGTTGGGCACGTCATGATGGCAACTGGCCAGCACGGCCGCGCCGGCGCTGCGCGCTTCCTCGATAAGCCCGCTCAACACCCCGGAGGCGTCCGGGTCGAGCGGCCCGTACGGTTCGTCGAGCAGCAGCAAGCGCGGCGCGCGGGCGAAGGCCAGCACGAGCGCCAGTTTCTGACGCATGCCGCGCGAGTATGCCGAGGGCAGCTGGTCGCGATGGCCGTCGAGGCCGAAGAGAGCCATGAGCCGCTCCGACGGGTCGTCGTCGGCGCTCATACGGTTCGCCTGCCGCACGAAGCGGATATGCTCGCCCGCTGTAAGGTCGTCGTAGAACGAGGGGACGTCGGGCACGAAGGCCAGCAGGCTTCGCTGCGCGCGATCCGCGCCGTCGAAGCGCCTTCCGCACAGCTCCACCCGCCCCTTGGCAGGCGCGTCCCAGCCGGCCAGGCAGCGCAGAAGCGTCGACTTACCCGCCCCGTTCGGCCCGGTGAGAAACGCGACCTCGCCCGCCCGCAACGAAAGCGACGCGCCGGCGAACACCTCCGTCTTGCCATAGCGATAGGCCAAGTCCTCCACATACAGCACGTCCGCTTCGCTCATAGGGCCTCCAGTCGGTCGAACAGCGGCTTGAAACGCGAATCGCCGGCACGTTCGGCCCAGACGGGCTGCGCTGCCACCATCTGCGCGCACTGCCGCCTGAAGTCGATCGCGCCGAACCGGGTTTCCGCGATATGCTCCTGGCCGGGATCGACGCTCCAAAGCTCGGGCGCCCGATCGTACAGCGCGCTCTGGTTCCGGCCGTACACCAGCGTGCGCGCGTCAAGCTCCTCCAGCAAAGACGTAAAGCGCTCGAGATAGCTCGCGGCTCGATCCTCGTCGCCCGCCTGCAAACACGCGGAAGATGCGTTCGTGCAGAACGTGAGCACCGTCATCGGGCTCTGGTTCTGCAAATCGAACCCGGAAAGCACGCCTTCGCCGGCCCGCAGGAGCGCCTCCAGGTGCTCGGCGTCGTCGGCGTACAGCGGGATCTGCGCCGAGACGCAGCTTATGGCGTTCATCACGCACCAGCCCATCGATTCCTGGAACAGCTTCAAGCCGGCGTCAAGGTCGCCTCTCTGCTGGTACATGCTGGCCAGCATGAGATCGATGTTCGCCGCCGTCCTGTCGGGCTTGAGGCTTTCGAACAGGGCGATGCATCCGTCCAAGTCACCCTGCACGCTCATGACGGAAGCGCGCATCATCCGCGCGGCGCGCACCAGCTCCACGTCGTCGGCATGCCGCTCGACGCGCTCGAACAGCTCGGCTGCGCGCGCGGCCAAGGGCTCGGCGCGGTCGGGGTCGAGGGTTGCGCGCTGCGCGTAGAGCATGCCCATCTGCTGCAGCGCGGGCCAGCAGGAGTAGTGCGAACGGACGAGGTCCTCGGCGTTCGCGAAAGCGGCTTCGGGATCTTCGTCGAACTGCGCGAGCAGCCTCAGGTAGGCGTCTTGCAGATCGTCGCCCACCAGCTGCGGCCGATAGTCGAACAGCTCGTCCAGCGTGAGGTCGAAGTAGGCGGCGATGCGCGGCAGCAGAGCCACGTCGGGCATGCTTTGCTCCAGCTCCCACTTCGACACGGCCGCCTTCGTCACGCCCAGGTGCGCGGCCAGCTCGCCCTGCGTCACCTGCGCCGCACGGCGCTCGCGCGCGATGGCGGCTCCCAAGTTAATGTCGTGCATGCAAGGCTCCTTCTCCCGTTCGGCGCGCCCTGCCCTACAGTATGGGGGAACGCTCGCGGTTGACGCAAGCGAGCATCGGTTGACTTTCCCGGGCGCGCGTCAACCGAGCGAGTGCGAAAGACCCTCCTCC
>NZ_DBFEGU010000492.1:0-8901 GCF_048329335.1 Eggerthella sp.
AACGCCATCGTCAACGTCTGCAGCAACGCGCTCGGCGCGGTCAAGGACTTCTTCGGGATCCACTCGCCCTCGCGCGTCCTGGCGGCCGTCGGGCGCTACCTGCCCAAGGGCCTGGCCGTCGGCGTGTCCGACACCGCAGACGAGGCGGTGCAGGCCATGAGGGACATGGCCGCGGAGGTCGTGGACGCGGCGGACATGGACGTGCCCGCCGTGGAGGTGCCCGTGGAGTTCGACGTGCCGGACTTCCCGGGCATCGGCGCTCCGTCGTCCGCCGCGTTCGCACTCGACGCGGCGCTCGCCAGGTCGGGATCCTCGCCCTCGTCGCCTCGAGGACGCAAGCCGAAGGAGGACGGCGGCGAATCCGGCAGGATCGTCGACGCAGTGGAGCGCCTCACCGAACGCGTCGACAGGCTCGATCGCGGCCTCGGGCGCAAGATCGCGGACAACTCGCCGGACGAAGTGACGATATCCAACGCGCGCGGCGCGAGAAGGGCATTGGGGGTGGGCTAGATGGACATGAGGATCGAGTACGCCAACCACCTCGGCGAGACGCTGGAGCTCGGCCCCGAGTCGGTCTACCACTACGGCAAGCACACGCTGTTCGACGCCGAGCTGGCCTACGAGGTGGAGAACGGCTCGGTCGGCCCGCTCACGCGGGATCCGGCCGAGCGGGAGCTGCCGGTCATGGTGCAGGGCTCCGACGGGGAGGACGGCCTCGCCGCCCGCGAGCGCCTGCGCTCGGTGCTCGCAGCCGACGCATCGACGGGTGTTCCCGGCTCAATCGGCATAGGCGGCTGGCGGCTCTCGGTCGTGCCCGTGGCCGTCGAGCGCGACCGATGGTGGATGGACGAGTCGTACTGCGAGGTGCTGGTGCGCCTCCTCGCCGCGAGGCCGGTCTGGACGCGCGCCCAGGAGTTCTCCTTCGTGCCCGACCGCTCCCCCGCCGTAGTCGGCACGCAGCTCGATTTTCCGTACGGCTTCCCGTACGACTACACGCCGAACCCTCCCCTGCGCAGCATCGACGTCGACGCGGACGGCCCGTGCGAGTGGAGGCTCGTGGTGTACGGCCCCGCGACCGACCCCTACGTGGTCGTCGCCGGCAACCGCTACGCCGTCGAGGCCGAGGTGCCCGACGGAGGGATCCTCGTGGCCGACTCGCGCGACTGGTCGATAACCGTACGCGACGTCGACGGGAACGAGACCGACGCGTTCGCCGGGCGCATCCGCGGCAAGGAGGGATCCGGAGAGTACATGTGGGAGCGCGTCCGCCCCGGCATATCGTCGGTGTCGTGGTCCAACGCCTTCGGCTGGGATCTGACCGTCTACGCGGAGAGGGACACGCCGCCATGCTCCTGATATGCACCGATGCGTCGCGCCGCGACCTGCGAGCGCTCGACGACTGCACCATGGACATGGAGTTCGGCGACGGGGGCGGCGACGCCAACACGTTCGAGCTGCGGATGCCGGTCGCGTCGGCGCCCGAGGGCCTGACGTTCGGCTCGCTCGTCTACGTCGACGGCACCGAGTACGGAGGGATCGTCGACGACGTCGGCTCGGACACCACCGGCAGGATCCACAAGGCCGTGTACGGAGGGCGCACGTGGCACGGCGTGCTGGAGGGCCGCGTGCTGCGCCCGGACCGGGGCGCGGACTACCTGTCCGTCTCCGGCGAGGCCAACGCCGTGCTGCTGCAGCTCGTCCACAGGATGGGCCTCGCCGGGCTGTTCGCCGTCGACGCGTCGGACAGCGGGATCCGCGTCGGCTACCGGTTCGCGCGCTACGTCGCCGGCTACGCGGGCCTGCGCGCCATGCTCGCGTCCGCCGGCGCGAAGCTCGCCATGCGCTGGGACGGCGGCAAGGTGGTGCTCTCGGCCATGCCGCGCCGCGACTGGTCGCGCGAGGAGTTCGAGGGCCGGCGCACGCCGATCAAGATCAAGCAGGCGAGCCGTCCGGTCAACCACCTCGTGTGCCTAGGCAAGGGCGAGCTCGCCCAGAGGACCGTGATCGACCTGTACGCAGACGAGTCGGGCAACGTGTCCAAGACGCAGAGCATGTTCGGCGTCGACGAGGTGGAGCGCGCCTACGACTACAGCTCGGCCGAGGACGCCGACCTCGAGCAGGAGGGGATCAAACGCCTCAAGGAGCTGCAGGACGCGAGCACTTGCGACGTGCCGGAGCTGCCGCCGAACGCGGACTTCGACGTCGGCGACGTCGTGGGAGGGCGCGAGAGCCGTCTCGGGGTCTTCGTGACGGCGACCATAGTGCGCAAGGTCGTGACCATCGGCAGGCGCGGGGTGACGTCCTCGTGCGAGGCGGGAGGCGCGTCCTCTCGCCGGGTGACAATGGCGCTTTAATGGCTGCGAGGTGATCGACGGATGCACGTATGCGACATAAGGCTCGACCTGCGCAAGCCCGACTGGGACAGACCCCCCGTGCGCGTGATGCGGGGCGACGCCGACGCTACGGTCGTGCGGGCCCATATCCTCGACGGCGGGGAGCCGGCCGACCTCTCGCACGCCCAGGCGAGGTTCGAGGCGGTCAAGCCGGACGGCACGTGGGTGCGCGAGGAGGCGGCGGCGAAGCCCGGCGGCGTGGTTGAGTACGTGCTCCCGCCGCAGGTGTCGGCCGTCGAGGGCCTCATCGAGGGAGCCTGCTTCCGCCTGATCCGAGACGGCGCGGTCGACTCGGCTGGCCCGTTCGCGATCGAGGTGCTGCCGTCGATCGAGAGCGCGGGCGCGGGCGAGTCGGGCTCGTACTGCCCCGAGCTCGACGGGCTGATGAACGAGATGCGGCAGCTGATCGTCGACGGAGGGGCCAAGGACTACGCCGCCCTGGTCGGCAAGCCGTCGATCGGCGGGAAGACGCTCGAGGGGGACATGGCGCTCGAGGACATCGGAGTCGTCGAGCTGGGAAACGTCGAAATCGAGTCGATGTTCAACGAGAAGATGGCCGAAAGGACCGGACTATGGCAATCAAGGTGACGTCTGAAGGCGGGCTGCTCTACTTTTTGCAGAAGCTGCGCCAGCTGTTCGTTCCGCGCGAGCTTCGCACTGGCTCGTCGAGCGAGTACAAGGTGCTGTCGGACAACAACCTGACCGACGGCCTCGTCGCGAAGATCGAGAACGCGGACAGCCACGTGTTCAGCGGCTCCTACTCCGACTTGACGGCGAAGCCGTCGATAAACGGCAGGACGCTCGAGGGATCCCAGTCGCTCGCCGACCTCGGCATAGCGGCGGCCGCCGACGTGCCGACGAGGGTGTCCCAGCTGGCGAACGACAGCGGCTTCGCGGTCGCGACGACGGTCGGCGAGGACATCGCGGCCGGGGACAAGGCGACGCTCGCGAGCGCAAAGAAGTACGCCGATGACAAGGCGGCCGCGATCCACGTCCCCGCGAAGGTGTCCGAGCTGACGAACGACTCCGGATACCAGACGTCCGCCGACGTGCAGTCCTCGGTGGACGGCGCCGTCGGGGCAGCGAAGAGCGAGCTGCAGTCGGCCATCGAGAGCGCCGTGAGCTCCACCTACAAACCAGCCGGATCCGTCGCCTTCGCGAGCCTCCCCGCGCCGTCGAAGGCAAACCTCGGCAAGGTCTACAACGTCACCAACGCGTTCACCACGACGGCGTCATTCGTCGAGGGAGCAGGTCAAACGTACCCTAAGGGCACCAACGTGGTGTGCGTCAACACGTCGGGAACCACATACATGTGGGACGTGCTGGCGGGCATGGTCGACCTGTCGCCCTACCTCAAGAGCGCAGACCTCTCGACCGTGACCAACGCCGACATCGACGCGATGTTCTAAGGGCGCCCCCATGTCCATCAAAGCGTTGACCGACGACGGGCTCCGGTACCTGGTCGCCAAGCTGAAATCGACGCTAGCCCCCAAGAGCCACGCGTCGGCCGACACCTCGTACGGAGCGGCTTCGTCCGGCAGCTACGGGCACGTCAAGCTCTCGTCGTCGGCCGCGGCTGCGAACGGGACGGCCTCCGCCGGCACGGCCAACGGCATCGTGGCCAACGCGAACCACGTGCACCCCAAGCAGGCGATGGACAAGGCGACCTCCACGGCGATCGGGGCGGTCAGGCCGGACGGCACGACCACGACGGTGGACGGCGACGGCGTGCTGAAGGCGATCCCTCCGACCGACCAGGCCATGTTCCTGGCCGCCCATCGGGTCGGCTCGTACCTGGAGACCGACGGAACCAACCCCACGGCCTGGGGCGGCACCTGGCAGCAGGAGCCCAGCCTCGGGCCGTACAAGT
This sequence comes from Eggerthella sp., assembly GCF_048329335.1. NCBI lineage: Bacteria > Bacillati > Actinomycetota > Coriobacteriia > Eggerthellales > Eggerthellaceae > Eggerthella > Eggerthella sp. The sequence goes on from NZ_DBFEGU010000492.1 coordinate 4,264, forward strand.
GGAAGCGCACGAAGTAAGGGAGGCCCCATGGCCAAGACGGACGGATACAGCAGGCTCGCGTGCGACCGCAAGACGTGCGACACGGTCGAGTACCTGCAGGGCAACGATCCCCGCACGGGATCCTGGAAGACGGTGAAGCGCCTGACCGCCGACGGCGTGGAGGCGACGATCACGCTGTGCCCCGACTGCTACCCCGGCTACAAGGCCGTGGCCGAGGCCAACGACAAGGCCGTGAACTCGTATCTGGAAGGAGCGCAATAATGGGCATCGAGCTGGTAACCGGCTTCACGGGCAAGGCGCATATCTCGTCCCTCGACGTGGCGAAGTTCAACGCGGGGGCGTTCGGCTCCGGAGAGTACGTGTTCGCAGGCGTCAAGGACGACAAGCTCAAGGCCACCATGGCATCGTCCAACAAGGTGCATATCTCCTCCGGCAACGCCATGATGCAGGGTCGCCATTTCTGGGTCGACGCGGCTGGAGTCGACCTGACGGTGCAGACCGGCACGCAGAGCCAGAAACGCAACGACCTGGTGGTGGCCCGCTACGCCAAGAACGCATCCACGGGCGTCGAGTCCGTGAGCCTCGTCGTCATCAAGGGCACGCCCACGACCGGCACGCCGGCCGACCCGTCGTACACGCGCGGAGACATCCTCAACGGCAACGCGTTGGCGAATGACATGCCCCTGTGGCGCATCCCTCTTAACGGCATCACGGTCGGCACGCCGGTGCAGCTTTTCAAAGAATTCACCTCTGCGAAGGACGCTTGGAATTCCGTATCCCAGGTAGCGGAAGCTGCACCCGCTACCGGCACGGGAAAGGTTCGGTTCGTCCGGTACGGGACGCTCGTCGTCGGCTTCGCGAACGTCTCCGGCACGTCGATCGGAACGTCCGGAGCCAAGCTATGCGTCATACCCGAGATAGCGAGGCCGCGAAGCTGGCAGCGTCTGCCAATCAGCGGAGACAGCGTTAATGCGGCTGCAGAGGTGTCGTCAGACGGCACGATGAAAGTATGGAGCATGGAGGCGGAAAAGACTTTGACGCGTTTAATAAGCACGTTCTCGTACTACCTGATATAGGCATAGCTTTCCGTATCCCATATACAATCCGGCAGGCTGATGGTCATGTCGAGCGCTAAAGCTGTAGTCGAGAAACGCGTCGATTTCAAAACGCCTTTTTCCGATGTACCCGTTGTGGTCGTCAACGCAAACTCGGCAACGCCAAACGACGTTGACGTCAACGCAGGGAGCGTGGACGCAAACGGATTTAGTGTGTTTCTGTATCGCGGAACCAACACAAACACGCACGTTGCATGGCTGGCCGTCCTCTAGCCTAGCTTTCCGTATCCCATGGCGTGATGAAAGCGAACGAGGCCCCGCCGAATGGGACGAGCATGACGCATGTCGCGTTCGGAGAGCCGTACAAATCAAAACCAGCCGTAGTAGCGTCGCTGGATGCGGAGCTGACGTACGTGTACGGATCCGTGACGGTCTGCGCGTGCAACGTTGCGACGGACGGCTTCGATATCTGCGTCGCCAACGCCTCGCAAGGCCCTCGCGGCCCTCGGGTCGCATGGATCGCCGTTCCGTGACGAGCGCGGAAAGCTATACGCCCCATACTTCGCGCAAAACGAATGCTCTGTTATCGTACACCACCCCCGAAGCGCCGGTCCCCGAGGCATCGTTCCTCTCGTGCCCGACCAGGCTGTTCTCGTTGATGTAAACGTACTTGTCCGCGAAGCTGCTGAACCACTGCGTGGCTAGGAAAAAATTGTGGCCAAAGCCGTTATGACTGGAAACGACCTCCTTAGGTACAATGAAGCTGTGGAAGTTGTAATCCTGCGCCACCCCGTCCGCATACGCCGACCAAACGAGCATGATTCCTGTGGAGTACGCGTTGACGCCCTTCGGGATCTGAATCGACTGCGTAGCCCGCATGAAGAACGCTCCCGACCATATCAGCTCGCGCTGGGATACGGAAAGCTACGCCAAAAAAAACACGGCTTGGCCGTGAGCATAGGCTCCCTTCTGCGACATCGTGATGGCGGAAGCGCCCCTGTTTCGCAGAAAAGCCCTGGATCCTTCGACCGTGACGTCAAGAGTCGCCTCTCCGTAGCTTTCGACCGCCACGACGCCGAACGCAGTCTTAGCCGCAGCGATGCCGGTCGGCAGCTCACTGTTTTCGAGGGTTTGCCACGGCTGCATTGTCCCGGTGATGATCAGCTCGACATCCAGCACGGCAATTTTGCCGTATGTTTGCAATGTGGCCCAGTTGCCAACAGCGGCCTGGGATACGGAAAACTATGCGGCCAGCAGCATCTTCCTTGGCTTGCCCGCGCTCTTGACCAGCAGAGTCTCCACGGCGTCCTGAGCGGCGACGCAGATAGCGCGGCGCGGGACTATGTAGTGGTCGTACGCCGTCGATATGTCGGTGTGCCCTAGCATCATGGCGACCGTCTCGATGCCGATGCCGGCCTCTATAGCGAGCGTCGCCCAGGTATGGCGCAGATTGGTCATGCTGACGTGCGGCAGGCGCATGCGTTTGCACCACGACTTGATCGAGCGCGCAACCTTGTCGGGCGACACGTCTCCGGTGATGAGGCCCTTGCCCCTGATCTGGCGCAAGCGGTTGATGGCGAACCTGGGAAGGTAGCATGACCTCGTTGACTTGTCGGTTTTCGTGCCCTCGGTCACGACCTCTCCGCCCACGCACTGCCGCGACTTGCTCACGCGAACCTCGCCTGTTTTGAGATTGATGTCCCCCCACGTGAGCGCGCACGCCTCGCCCCTCCGGAGCCCCATCGTCACGGAGCAGATGGCAACGGCCTCCATGGCATGGCCCCACATGCCGCGCAGCATGGCCGTGACGCCTTCCGCGTCCAGCACGTCGGGACGGTACGGCTCCTTCGCCGGCAGCTCGACGTAGAGGGTCGGATCGGGGATATGCAGGCGCTTTGCCCTAATCCACCACCGCACGATCTGGCGCAGGCACTTGTAGGCTTTCTCGGCGGCGCCGGCACGATCGAACCCGTCCACCCACTCCTGCAGGTCGTCGGGATCGATGTCCTCGATCTCGCACGAACCCCACCTCGGCAGCACGTGGAGGCGCACCGAGCTGTCGTATCCCGCCACGGTCGAGGGGCGGCGCTTCTTCGACTTCTCCGGCAGGTAGTGGCTCTCGTAGATCTCCGCGATGTTCATGGCTCGGCTCCTTTTCGACTCAAAAATCCCAGGCGCTTTTCGCGCGTTTCCAATCATAAGCGCGCTTGGGATTTTCCGGGATCAGGTGACTCGTGCGGGACTATGGCGCAGACGGAAAGCGGCGTACACGACAGGAGGTGATCCGGTTGGACCAGTGCCTCGAGCATTCGGCCCATGAGCGGGCCATCGCGCTGCACGACAAGCGCCTCGAGGCGCACGGCGGGGAGATCGACGAGCTGCGCGAGTGCGTTGTCAGGCTCACCGCGATACAAGAGGCCAACACAGCCTGGCAGACGGCCGCCGAGGAGCGCATAGCGGCTCTGGAGGCCGCGCCCGCGAAGAGATGGGACAGCGTCGTCAACTACGCCCTCACGGCGGTCCTGGCGTTCGTGGTCGGGATCGTGGCAACTCATCTCGGCATAAACATCTAGAGATCGGAGCAGGAATGAACAAGGAGCAGATCAAGGCTATCGGCACCCTGGCGGTGGCGCTGGGCGCGCTGGGCCTCGTGTTCGCCATCACCTTCGGCGCGATCGACCCCGACGCGCTCACAGGGGCCGTGGCGGCGGTGCTTGCCATCGGCACGACCGTCGTCGCCTGGTGGCGCAACAACAACATGACCGAGGCCGCCCAGGACGCGCAGAAGGTGCTGGATAGCCTCAAAGACAAGGAGTAGACATGAATGACAACCGGGTGTTCCCTGAGCAGGTCGACTCGATCCTGGCAGCAGCCGAGATCACGGTCGAAGATCGTTTCGGCTGCATGACCGTGGTTCATGCGAAGCTTCCGTGCGGCTTCATCGTCACCGAGACTTCGGCGTGCATCGACCCAGAGAACTACGACCGCGATCTAGGCGCGAAAATCTGCATGGGACGCGTCCGAGACAAGGTATGGGAGCTTGAAGGCTATCACAAGATGCGCACGGCGGAAGAGCGGGAGGAGTGACCATGGACTGGATCGGCCTCAACGCGGATGTCGAACGCATCCTAACCAAGCACTACACGCCGGGTCGCAACGGCTCCATCAAGGCCGTGACCATCCACCACATGGGCGGCAACCTGAGCATCGACGGCTGCTACAGCACGTGGCAGACGCGCGAGGCGTCCGCCCACTACGCGGTGCAGGCGGACGGCACCATCGGCCAGCTGGTCAACGACTGGGACACCGCCTGGGCGTGCGCCAACGCGTGGGCGAACAGCAACACCATCAGCATCGAGCACGCCAACAACCAGTTCGGGCCGTGGACGGTCAACGACACCGTGCTCGACCAGGGCGCGCACCTCGTGGCGGCGATCTGCCGCAAGTACGGCCTTGGCCGTCCGGAGTGGCTGGTGAACGTGTTCCCTCACTCCCACTGGTCGGCGACCGACTGCCCCGGCGAGCTTCAGCGCAGCCAGAACGCGGAGTACATGGCCCGCGCCCAGGCTTGGTACGACGAGAT